>CAZCWE010000378.1:0-4433 GCA_964502285.1 uncultured Spirulina sp.
CAGCGAGATGCAACTCCGTGGGATATACGGGGTTCTCCTTTTTTCTCTGGCAAAATGAAATCACCCTGCTCGGTGAGATCCTTCGGTGAGACTCCTTGATTCGTTCGTATTGGTGCGATCGCCCCCTAACGCCGATACTCATCCCCGCAATCCCCAATTAAGGCAAACAAATCGTCTCCTTGAGCGAATACCGCATCCAGTTGCCGATAGTCCTCCTCATCCAAACTGAACCCAAACACCCCGACATTTTCGGCAATATGTTCGGCAATGCTCAACCGCGCCCCGACGATCGCCCCCGCCACTGCGGGCTGCTCCAACACATAGCGCACGGCAACATTGGCAATCGTCACCTGATGCTTTGTTGCCACCTGATCTAAGGTGCGCAACAATTCTTGCAACAATGCCCAACCGCCCCACACATCCACCATCTGCTTATATTTCCCCAAACTCGCCGTCTTCAAAGACCAGCGGCTCGGCTCCCGTTCGTTGCGAAACTTTGCCGTCAGCAACCCACCGCCTAAGGTGCCATAGGCCAGCAACTTCACGCCCCGCGCCTCGCAAAACGGGGCCATTTTCACCAACGGACGGCGATCAATCAGGGAAAATTGTACTTGATTCGACACGATCGCAATCCCGGCATCGAGGACTTCCTGTAAATGTTCCGTGTCGAAATTCGTCAGGGCAAGGTGCTTGATTTTGCCCGCCGTTTGCAGATCGGCTAAGTGGCCTAACGCATCAAGATAGCGGCGATCGCCATCCGCTGCAAGGCGCGATCGACATTCGTTTCCACCACCTCGCGCGACATCTCCCCCGGCCGGGGAACCCACTTCGTAAACGCCTGCACCGCGTCCCACGCCGCCGCCCCCCGTTGCGCGATCAGTTGCCGCCGAAATTCCCCCACCAAATCTTCCGCTGGCCCGTAATGGTCGGCCAAATCCCAGGTGGTTAACCCCGCATCCACATAGTCAAACATCTGGGCCACTGCTTGACTGGGCTTGATCTTGCCATGGCCGCCGGACACTTGCCACATCCCATTCAACAGCGGACAGATGGACAGGTCTTCAGTAAACTGGAAGCGATTCAAGGCAGGGTGTTGACTCATGGTAGAGGCTGGAGACGAGCAGATGAATTTTGATTCCTTATTTAACCAGATTGCGGCGTTGGTGCTGTGCCATTCTCCTAGCGGCGTTGAGGGGGAGGTGGATCAGTTCATCCTCAATGAGTTGCGGGCGTTGGGGGTGGACTATTGGCAAGATTCGGCGGGGAATATTATTGCGAAATTTGCGGGGCGGGAAGCCGGGTCTGTGGCGGTGACGGCCCATAAAGATGAAATTGGTGCGATCGTCAAGGCGATTAAACCCAGCGGGCGGTTAGTGGTGCGGAAGTTGGGGGGCTCGTTTCCCTGGATTTATGGGGAAGGGGTGATGGATATTTTGGGGGATCACCAAACGGTGAGCGGCATTCTCTCCTTCGGTTCGCGCCATGTGTCCCACGAATCCCCCCAAAAGGCACAGCAGGATCACGCCCCAGTGCGCTGGGAAGAGGCGTGGATTGAGACGAAACTGACCCCGGATCAGCTAGATGTGGCTGGCGTTCGTCCCGGTAGTCGGGTGGTGGTGGGCAAGCACCGCAAGCAGCCGATTCGCCTTCAGGATCACATCGCAAGCTATACCTTGGATAACAAAGCATCGGTGGCGATTCTCCTTGCGCTGGCGCACCGTTTGCGGGACACACAGCCCCGACAGGATACCTATTTAGTCGCGTCGGCGAAGGAGGAGGTGGGGGCCGTGGGGGCGTTGTATTTTTCCCAACGGCAGCGGCTGGATGCTCTGATCGCGTTGGAAATTTGCCCCTTGGCGCGGGAATATGCGATCGCTGACAGCACCGCCCCGATCCTCCTCAACCAAGACGGCTACGGCATCTACGACGAAGGCCTAACCCAAGACCTCGCCGACAGTGCCAGACAAGCCAACATCCCGATTCAACAGGCCGTGATCGCCGGGTTTGGCAGTGATGCCTCGATCGCGATGAAGTTCGGCCATGTGGCGCGGGGGGCCTGCTTGGGGTTCGCGACAGAAAATACCCACGGGTATGAAATTGCGCCGCTGGGTGCGATCGCCCACTGCATCACCCTCCTCGCCCAGTACCTCATCACCTAAAGACCAGATCAGGAGAAATCCCCCCCGATCGCACTATTCACCTTCGGGCAGCTCTAGGATTTCCGTTTCCATCGTGAATGCTCCCAAGCGACCGATCAAGTCTTCCTGAGCTTGGATCGCATTGGCGAAACTTTGTTCAAACGTGGAAAACTTTTTCCGCATCGCGTCAAATTGTTTCTGGGCATTTTTTTGGCGCGTGATCACATGTTCCAATTGGTTCGCAAAATCAGCCCCATTCACATAGTTCCAAAGATCCAGAGCATAGCGGTTCCCAATCTCAATCGATTGACTTTTCTCCTGAATCTTGATCATCTGATTACGCAACATTGAAACCGCCAGACGGTACGAAAACCAATCCACAATCAAAATATTATCTTCAAACTTAAACCCAGTCTCCACCCCATCCGGCATCGTCTTCGTCAACAGAACTGCACAGGTTGCTTTTTTCTCAACAATGTCTTTTTTGAGTTTCGGAATCCAATCTTTTTGATAGTTCTTCGTGTTTTTGATTTCGTGGACGATCAAGCCGCAATTTTGACCGTTGTACATGACGGTTTGGTATAAATCGACCCCATGCGCTCCTTTTGTGGTTTTGTCAATTTTATCCGTGGGAAAAGTAGCTTTAATCGTGCTAAGGGCAAGGTTTTCTAATGCTTCGCCTTCTAGTTCGGTAGAGCCTTGGGTGGACTTTTGCTGCGCTTCCTTGAGGGCTTCTTGAGTCCGGCTCAGTTGGATGGTGAGTTCTTCGATTTTTCTGTTTTGATCGAAGGCTTTGCGCTTATAGTCTGCCTGCGCTTCAAGCTGGGCTTGCTCTTTTAATTGCGCGAACTGTTTAGCCCGTTCTTGTTCAAGAAGTTCGCTGACCTGTTTTTGAATGGTGAGGGCTTGCTCTTCTTTTTCAGATTGGAGTTGTCGTTTTTGAGCTTCGAGGTCGGCTTGGGCTTTGATTAGATCTTGGGATTTTTGGCGCTGTTCGGCTTCGCTTTTTTCGAGCTTTTCTTGATACTCTTGTTCTAGCTTTTTCTGTTTGTCAAGTTGCTTAATCCGTTCTTGTTCGAGGATTTCACTCACTTGTTTTTGAACGGTGAGAGCTTGTTCGTCTTGTGCGACTTGGAGTTTTCGTTTTTGAGCTTCGAGGTCGGCTTGGGCTTTGGTGAGTTCTTGAGATTTTTGGCGCTGCTCGGCTTGGCTTTGTTCGAGTTTTTCTTGGTACTCTTGTTCTAGTTTCTTTTGCTGTTTCTCGTTTTCCTTGTCAAGCTTTTTGCGGAGTTCGGCTTTTTCCTGAATTAAGAGGTCTTGGACGGTTTCGCTTAAATCAAAGGTGTGGGAACAGCTAGGACACGTGACTTTTGGTGTTTTGGCTGGCATGACGACTTTTCTGTACCATTTTGAACAATGAGGACTATTATCCGCTTCTCTGGGTCGATCAGGGGAAATCGTCTTCATTGATTCTCGAAATAGTCTCGAAGCACTACCGCTTCATGGAGGGAGACGCGGAGCCAGCGCAGGCGCTAAAACTTTTCCGCGAAAACAGTTAATCGCAGGCTGAGGATTGTTGAGGTTGGGGGTCTGGGCGAAAAGTGACCGCACTTCGACTCCGCTCAGTGCTCGTATCACTGTTGGGTCATTGAAACTTGGGATGTGTTTGCCCTGGGGGAGACGGAGCAACGTTGATCAGGTTCTGTCTCCCCTGTGAGGCCGCGTGATTACCACCAGCGGAGGGTGAGATAGCCCCGTTCTGGTTCGCTGGTTTCTTGTTCTGTGGGCCATTCGACGACTTTGTAGGTGCCGAAGATGTGATCCCACCAATCAACGCCGAGGCCGAAATTGTGATGCCACATATTATGTTTGTGGTGAATGTAGTGGACGGGCATTTTCATCCAAAAGCATTTGGTGGGGTTTTCATGTTGCAACTGGTGTGCATAGGCGGAAAATGCGGCGTAGGCGAGAGCGCCGAGGAGCCACCCAAGGCCGGCTTCTAGGGAGACGAGAAAGACGGGGAGCATGGCGACTAAGGCTCCTTTGACATAGTCGAGAAATTCCCACAGCACCCCTTGGCCTTCGTTGCGGCGGTGGTGGTCGCGGTGGCGTTGACCGATGCGGGCGTTGGCGTGCATGAGCCGGTGAATCCAGTATTCAACAAAGCTTGAAAAGACGAACGCCGTTATGAATAGGAGAATAAAGACCATGGAATTTTGTCGTCAGATGATACGAGGGTTTTTGACATCCTCCCCAGCCTGAAGGCGTGGGGATTCCCAGTCTAGCGGGCCGAAC
>CAZCWE010000379.1:0-2583 GCA_964502285.1 uncultured Spirulina sp.
GGCCTGAATATCGAGGCCGCCTTGCTGTTTCGCCTGTTGACGCACTTCCGGGGTGAGGGGAACCATTTGAATCCCGACGAAGGCGTGTTCGGCGCGACCGTTGGCCATCAGTTGCGCGGCGATGTCTTGGGCTTGGTTGATGGGAATTGCGAAGCCAAGACCCTGGGCATTGCGGATAATCGCCGTATTCATGCCAATCACCTCGCCGCGATCGTTGAGTAACGGCCCGCCGGAGTTACCGGGGTTAATCGCCGCATCGGTTTGAATGAAGTTCACCCGCTTGTCGGGGATGCCCACTTGGGAACTGCTGCGACCCGTGCCGCTGATGATTCCTGTGGTGACGGTGTTGTCTAAACCGAGGGGATTACCGATCGCGATCGCCCATTCACCGGGTTGCAATTGCTCAGAATCCCCGATTTTCACCGTCGGTAAATTCTCCGCCTCAATTTTCACCACCGCCACATCGGTCACGGGGTCAGTGCCCACGACGCGCCCATCAAATGTCCGGCCATCTTTGAGGGTAACCGTCACGGTGTCCGCCCCATCCACCACATGGGCATTGGTTAGGATTTCGCCATCCGCAGCGGTGATGAAGCCAGACCCTGAACCCCGTTGAATCTGTTCATCGGGGAGATTCGGCGGCATGAATTGGCGGAAAAAGGGGTTATTAAATTCCGGGGGCATTTGGGTTTTCACCGTGCGCGACGCATCGATGCGCACCACCGCATTCCCGGACTGTTGCACCACCTCGGCAACAAAATTACGCGGCACAATCGAGGGGGCAATGGGGGCGATCGCTTGGGCCGATCCCGTCGGATTGGCGGGGGTTGTCGTTTGGTTATAAAACTGTTGGCTGCCGATGGCTAACCCTGCACCCATGACAATGAGGGAGAGATGGGTCAACCATTTGGAGCGACGTTGAGCAGCAGGAGCAGCAGGGGCAGGAGTGAGAGAGTCAGTCATGGTAATCCAGGAAATGAACGAGACAACAGCGCGGAAAAAGAAAAAAGAGAGGGGACGCCTCCCCCCTCTGATTGGGTGTTGTTATGATGTCCAAGGTGAGTCGTGGGCTACACCAGGGGAGGGTGTGAGAGGTTATTCCGTAGCCCACTTGTCCTTACTTGACTCTCAATGTAAGCAGCCGATGTCACAGGGTCGTCACAGGGATATGAAGAAGCTGTGACCGCTCCAGACAGTTTTGAAATTGGCGTTTGAACGGGCGTTTGAACGGGGCGGTTGTTTCCCGGATTACAAGGGCGGAAATTGACCGTCCCAGGTGGCAAACCAGTCCCGCCAAGCCGCTTCGAGTTGGTCTTGGGTTTGGTCGGGGTCATCCCCCAGGGGGCTATACATTAACGTCCAGAGACAGCGATCGTCTCGCCAGCGATCGCGCCCCAACAGCCACGGAATCACCCGGCCCATCACCGTATCGTACAACTCCTGATTGCGCTGAAACTGCTCCGGCGACACCGTACTCAGGCCACGCGGGTTGATGCAGGTGCTGATATAGGCATAGCCATCATAGGTGAGTTGCGCAAACGCCCCCGTTTCCGGACTTTGGCGAATGAGCGCGACAATTTCTTCCCCATCCGCCTTGCCCATGAAGCGTTCATGCTCGCGGGTAAACAAATCCACGCCCCCCAACGTTTCCGTCACATAGCGAATCTCCACATCCAACGGGGTGCGCCCCTGCCGATAGCGATAATGTCGCCCCGCCCGATAACTCGATCCTTCATATTCCGGCTTCTCCACCGGCTTGATCGACTCACTCTCCGTGAAGTTCCAGCCCTCGATCTCGATGGTTTCCGGAAACTCATAGGCCTGCAAATTCCCCACCGTCGGGTCACTAAACACCCGCACCGCCACCCCTGCCACGATCAAGACATTCAGGGCCACAACCGGCAGCCAAAGGCGCGATTGTGTCGCAGGTGTGGCGTTTGGTGATGCCGTTGTGTCCGAATCAGCGACGGGAGGCGATTCAGTGGATAGTGAGGCAGGGGCTGACTCTACCACGGGTTCAGCGTCATCCGCCTCTGATGATTTTGCAACAGGTACGGCCTCCTCTGCCTCTGATGCTTCTGGGGGATCTGCAACAGGTACGGATTTATCTGCCTCTGATGCTTCTGGGGGAGGTGTTGGTTCGGCCGGTGGGGGCTCAGGGGATGATTCGGGTTCAGCCGGTGGGGTTGAATCGGCAGCGGCTGCTGATTCAGGGGGGGATGGGGTTTCAGGATTGGGCGTGTCGGGATCGGCGGCGGGGTTTGATTGCGGTGACTTGAAAGAATTAGGTTCCATGCTCGGCAGGTTGAGGAGAGTCAGAGGATTCGGGTTGAATGAAACGGTAGCAAATGACCCCAAAAAGGATGACCCCGATGGCTCCAAAAATTTGTGAACCGTCACCCACGTGCCAATAGTCAAAGGTTTCTGTATTGAAATTGTTAATCAAATAGGCCATTAGGGCAACTCGTACCCCATTGATGATGAAACCGAGGGCGATCGCAATCAACGGACAAGCCCATTTGGCATGGCGGCTGGTGGTGAAAATAATCAAGAAGAGAAACGAAAGTCGGAGCAGAAAGTCAA
>CAZCWE010000379.1:2593-4420 GCA_964502285.1 uncultured Spirulina sp.
TTGATATAAACATCATCGGTCAGCAGGGGATTCATGCCCACCAGACCGAGGCCCCAGGTGGAAACTTGCGCGGTGAGCATCGTGAGATTCTGGCCGGTGACACTGATTAAGATTGCCTCTAAACCGCCAGAGAGAAAGCGTTCACCCGGTAGAGCCAGAATTGCAAAAGCCAGGAGTTCTTTGCTGTATTGGCCGAGATATTCCCACCCGGAGGCAATCAGCGCCAAGCTCAAGGCAAAGACTAGGGGCAAGGCTTGGACAAACGCCCCGCCACTGGAAATCTGTAACGTTTTAAAGAGGGCGAGTCCGAGAATTGTTGTTCCGAGTACACTAGAGAAGAGGGTGCTGCGAAATTTTAATGATTCTTTCTTATCCCAAATCATGGAGGCGATCGCACCCCAAAAAATAAAGCTAATACTCAGACTTTTCATGTCTCCTGTCTGATCCGTCAGCGCAAGATGGAACAGCATTAAACTGGCCGCCAATCCTAACAGCCAATATCGAGTCTCTTGGACAACTTTAAGAGTATTTAGCATAGGGTTCGGTGATGGTAAACAGGTGCAGTGGCGATCGCATCTAGCGGTTTGACTCCCACTCCCTCAGAGTGGTCGTAATCTGGAGCGATCCAACAGGTGGCAACTCAGGAGCGATAACTTGCGTCAGTTCCATTAGAGCTAATGCTTGATCCTGATCCCTGAAGCCGCCATTTTCCAACTATAACCGGAACTTAAACCGTCTTTTTTCTCTGCTCAGGGTCAAATTCGTCAAAATCCTTCGGGAATCATTGAAACCAGTGATGTAGATTAACTTAACCCTTGATAGATGTCACCTGTTTTGTCTCTGAAGTCCCCTATCCTAGGGGATGAGGGGTCATTCCCCCCGGCTTGACCCGACGCGATCGTTTTCTCCCCCTTCGATTGATAGAAATTGCCATGTCACAAACTTCCTTTAGCACGCCCTCGGATGACCTCACGCTTGATGGGCCAATAGGGTCCTCAGATCGTGACACGTTCTCCTCCTCTTCGGTCGATGATGTCAGCAATGATGTGGACTACACCGAAAGTGATGACACCCCAGAGGTGAAGCGCACGGGTCGCACCACCACGGATCTCGTCCGGCTTTATCTCACTGAAATTGGCCGGGTTCCCCTCCTCAAGCGCGATGAAGAGGTGTCCGAAGCCCAAATTATTCAGCGTTATGTGCAGTTGATGGAATTGCGCAGCCAAGCCGCAGCACAGGGCGAAATCCCTGACCCCTTGCTGCTGTGTAAGCTCCTGCTGCGCTGCCCGGAGGCAGATGGCCTCTGGCATCTTTATCTGGTGTACCGCCATCACCTCCAAGTGATGTATCGGTTTGTCCTGTTGATCCAAGCCCACGATCGCCTCGCTGCTCAATTGGGTCATCGTCCCTCCTGGGAACGCTGGGCCAAAGCCCTAGAGATGGAAACCCATCACCTCAAACAGGCCCTCTCCCAAGGGAAAGCCCATTGGGCGATGATTTCAGAATTGACCGTGGCGGAACTGGATGAGGCACAAAAAACTGGGATTCAAGCCAAGGAACACATGATCAAGGCGAATTTACGCCTGGTGGTGTCGGTGGCGAAGAAATATCAAAATCGGGGTTTGGAACTGTTGGACTTGATCCAAGAGGGAACCCTCGGCCTGGAGCGGGCGGTGGAGAAGTTTGACCCGACGAAGGGCTACCGCTTCAGTACCTATGCCTACTGGTGGATTCGCCAGGGGATTACGCGGGCGATCGCCACCCAAAGCCGCACCATCCGCCTCCCGGTTCACATCACCGAAAAACTCAACAAAATCAAAAAAGCCC
>CAZCWE010000380.1:0-4415 GCA_964502285.1 uncultured Spirulina sp.
ATAGCTAATCCCGATGTTATTGGATAGATAGCTCAACAGCGTCAACGCCCCCAACACAAACCCACTAATAATCAGATTCGGCCACATTCCCGGATCAACATTGATCGTGTTTTGGGTAAAGGGTAAAAAGAGACTCAACGCCGAGAAAATCAAAATTACGACAAAGTTCACCACACTGAAGGGAACCGGGTGCAATCGCTTCGTACAGGCTTGGATCAGGAGCACATGGAACGCAAACGTAACCCCTGCTCCAATGGCAGCGGCAATTCCTTCGGTACTCATGGCGGCGGTGGCTGCTCCCCCCGGAGACGCAATCAACACCACCCCCAGAAATACCGTAAAGGTTGCTCCCCAGCGCACAATCGAGGGCTGCTCCCCAAAAAAGAGCCAGGAACACAGCACCGTCACAATCGGGAAGATGAAAAACAACGTCAGCGCCACCCCCGGAGATAAAGCCCCCAGAGCCATATAGATCAACGCCGACGAGACAAAGAGGAAAAAGCCACAGCCAGTCACATAGGCGTAGCCCGTCCAATCTTTAGACTTTACGAAGCGTTGGATGTCCGGCCAACTGTTGGGATAGAGAATTTGCGCCAGCACGGCCATTAACGGCACAACCACCACCATCCGCATGAAGAGGATCATCAGGGAGTTGCCAAAGCTTGGCGAGATATATCCCCCGGTGGTGAACATGCCAAACAAGGACGACTCGTTCAAAATGATCGAAATCACGACATTTTGCAGCGACAACGCCAAGGAGGAAAACATCACCAAGAGGAAGCCGAGTTGGAGGGTAGAGAGCTTGACTTTCTGCGGGGGCGGAGGACTGGGGGAGGTGTGGCTAGAGGGGGCGGGAGCTTGGGGTTGAGGCTCGGTCTGGGGGGTTACATCGGGTTGGCTGGGTTGGCCGATGGTGCGGGGCGGCTGAATGTCGGCGGCGGGTGCGATCGCACTGCCCCCAGCCCCCCCATCCGTCCGCAGCTCTGTTTTCAAGCGACTCACCAACGCTTCGAGAATCGCCTCACCCTGCTGCTCCAGGCTGTACATTTGCCCCAATTGCTGCGACAGGGTGCTTTGGTAACTGTTGAGATCCTGCTGGAGGGTGCGGAACGTGGTGCGCAGCGTCGTATCCAGGGAGCTAATCAGGCGATAGGCATTGTCGTTGTAGTTGTCGAGTGACCCGTTGGGCAGGTCTCCCGGTGGTGGCGCATTGGAGTGGGATTGGCTGCGGATGTAATCGAGCAGTTGCTCAGCAATCACTGGGGCGAGATCCTGAGAGATGGCCTGCTGTTGCTTGATCTGCTCGTCCCGTTGGCGTTCTAGGGTTAACGTCTCATTAATCAGTTCAGTCTTGCGCTCTTGCAGTTGATTAATTTCCTGCTTGAGCTGCATGACGAGGCTGTGTTTAAGATTCTCTAGCTCTTGGGTAAGAGACGAAAGGCTCTGATCTGTTGTTTCTGGTGAGTCAGCACGTAAGTCCGATGATCTATCCAGTTGCCCCATTATCTGTTCCTCTGTATTCGCAGTACCATGCCAGTCCCCAAGAGCCGAGGAGTAGGTTACTGGTATTCTATGACGTTAGGCTACGGACGATCCGTGTTGTGGATGGATTCTTTTCAGAAAGTTTTAACGGTTTCGCGGCAAAAAAATCATCCTGGGAGACACTTGGGCTGTGGTAACGGTTTCGGGTAGCGAGATCAAGACAATTCGGCATGCTGACATGTTGATTCATGGTGAGGTATTAAAACGATGACTCGTTATTTTTTTCTGGCGGAAGGATGGTCAGTGGGTCGAGTGTGGGAATTCGGCGGGCTGTGGAATGAAGCCACTTGGCGACGCAAACCCAAGATTCAACGGCTCAATCTGGGACTAATAGAACAGGGACAAACCCTGTGGCTCTACGAAGCAGAAGAGGCGGTTTTGATGTTGGAGGTGTGTCCGGAACTGTCTCACCCCACGACGACGACCATTGGCCAAGTTATGCTCAAACGCTTGATGGATTCCGATCAGGTGATTCATCGGTTGGCTTCAGCAGAAGGAGTATTGCGCGCCTAGGTCATGTCTTTTGGTGGACGACCGGGGCGGGGGGTTAAGTCTCCGGTGGGCGGAATCGGATCGAGACTGCGATCGCCCCCGCCGGGATCAAACGCCCCAATCCCTGATATCCCGTACTCTTCTTCAGCACGCTTGATCCCTTAAAATCACCTTGCGATTCCCTCTCACAATCGTTTACACTTCTTTAAACAACTTTCAGCTTTGTCCGTAGTTTGGCAGACTAAAAGCTTGAAGTCTTTCGTTTGAGACGATTTCGGCCGATAGCTGCTCAAGCTTCAGTTAAAAACAAAATCTGACTAGACACTATTTTCAATAGGAGGAGCGTAGTCGATGGGACTACCTTGGTACAGAGTACATACAGTCGTCCTAAACGATCCAGGGCGGCTCATTTCTGTGCATTTAATGCACACGGCCCTCGTTGCGGGTTGGGCCGGTTCCATGGCACTTTACGAACTCGCCATCTTTGATCCCAGTGATCCCGTCCTCAACCCGATGTGGCGGCAGGGGATGTTCGTGATGCCATTCTTAGCGCGACTCGGTGTAACGTCTTCGTGGGGCGGCTGGAACGTCACTGGCGAACCCTACGTTGACCCCGGTTTCTGGTCCATTGAAGGGGTTGCGATCGCTCACATCGTTCTCTCCGGTTTACTCTTCCTGGCTGCCTGCTGGCACTGGGTTTATTGGGATCTCGAACTCTTTATCGACTCCCGCACCGGCGAACCCGCCCTCGACTTGCCCAAAATGTTTGGGATTCACTTATTCTTGTCCGGCTTACTCTGCTTCGGCTTTGGTGCATTCCACCTCACCGGCCTCTTTGGGCCAGGGATGTGGGTCTCCGACCCCTACGGGCTGACCGGGCATATCCAGCCCGTCGCCCCAGAATGGGGCCCCGCCGGCTTTAACCCCTTCAACGCGGGGGGCGTCGTCGCTCACCACATTGCAGCGGGTATCGTCGGCATCATCGCCGGACTGTTCCACCTCACGGTACGTCCCCCCGAACGGCTCTACAAAGCCCTGCGGATGGGGAACATCGAAACCGTGCTGTCGAGCAGTATTGCCGCTGTGTTCTTCGCCGCCTTCGTTGTGGCAGGGACGATGTGGTACGGCAGTGCCACCACCCCGATCGAACTCTTTGGCCCCACCCGCTATCAATGGGATCAAGGCTACTTCACCACGGAAATTGAAAACCGCATCGAAGCCAGCATGGCCGCCGGTGATACCTACGGTGAAGCCTGGTCGAAAATCCCCGATAAACTCGCCTTCTATGACTACGTCGGCAACAGCCCCGCTAAAGGGGGTCTCTTCCGCGTTGGCCCGATGGTGAATGGGGATGGGATTGCTCAAGAATGGCTCGGTCACCCGGTCTTCAAAGACAGCGAAGGCCGTCAGCTCTTCGTCCGTCGCCTGCCGAACTTCTTTGAAACCTTCCCCGTAGTCTTAACCGACGCGGATGGTGTGGTGCGTGCTGATATTCCGTTCCGACGGGCAGAATCTCAGTACAGCTTCGAGCAAGCCGGTGTTGAAGTGAGCTTCTACGGTGGGTCTCTCGATGGTCAAACCTTCACCGACCCCCAACAAGTGAAGCAATTTGCCCGCAAAGCCCAATTGGGTCAACCGTTCAACTTTGACCGGGAAACCTTGGGATCGGACGGGGTCTTCCGCACCTCGACCCGTGGCTGGTTCACCTTTGGCCATGCCGTCTTTGCCCTGCTCTTCTTCTTCGGCCACATTTGGCATGGGTCTCGGACTCTTTACCGTGATGTGTTCGCGGGGGTGGGTGCCGACCTCGAAGAACAAGTGGAATGGGGTGTATTCGCGAAAGTGGGTGATAAATCCACGCGGATCAAAAACGAAGCGTAAGATCCTCGCAAGCGATGATTGCTAGGATGTAACGATCCGAAAAGGGAGAGAAATGGTCGCATTTCTCTCCCTTTTGTTTTGAATTCAATCTTTTTTTTCCCGACAATTTACTGCTAGACTAATATCTAGCTGTATTTTTTAAACAATTTAAGATGGAAAGCGTAGCATATATCTTGGTTCTTGCGGCTATGATCGGCGTGTTGTTCTTTGCGATCGCCTTCCGCGAACCCCCCAAAATTGAGAAATAACCCCCAAAATCGATCGAATTATGGTTCAGTACCTCAATTATCCCGCTGAACTGCTGCGATCGCTCAACCCTAGATAACCTCTCTTGTTATCCCACTGTTTTGCAACTCAACACACGACCCAACACCACAGCAGGCTCCTGCTTTCCTAGCCGGAAGTGAAAGCCTACTGTGGTTGTGTGTGTTCAAGATCAGGGATATCCCCAAGCACCATGCAATGTCCCCACTGTCAGCACACTGAAAGCCGCGTCCTCG
>CAZCWE010000381.1:0-4393 GCA_964502285.1 uncultured Spirulina sp.
TGACAGCAATTGGTAGTGTGAGCCTCTGGCTCACTCCTGCTAATCTGGCTCACTCCTGCTACAGAGGATGACAGTCGTGGTCGCACTTGCTCCCCCTAATTAGGGCGGCGAGCTAGAAGCTCGCACTCCAGGGAATGACAGCAATTGGTAGTGTGAGCCTCTGGCTCATTCCTGCTCCGATCGCTCACCCCGGCAACGCCTGCCGCACTTGTTCTAACTGGGCCGGCGTATGGGTGGCCATCACCGAAAAGCGGAGGCGGCTCGTGGGAACCGTGGGGGGACGAATGGCGGGCACGAAAATGCCGCGATCGCTCAACTGGGCCGACATCTGTAACGCCGCTGCGGGACTCGCCATCTTCGCACAGAGAATCGGGGATTCCGAGGGGAGCAGGTCAAACGTTGCCCCTAGAATGTCTCGCAATTGGGCCACATTGCGCCAAAGGTGCGATCGCCGTTCCGGTTCCTGTTGGATAATCTCCACCGCCGCCAATGCCGCCGCCGTATCCCCCGGCGACAATCCCGTCGTATAGATCCAACTCGGCGCACGATTGCGCAGAAAATCAATCACCATTGCCGACCCCGCCACATAGCCCCCCAAACTCCCCAGGGCCTTACTCAGCGTCCCCACCTGAATCAGCGGCTGCCCCGTACAGCCGCAATGCTCCACCACCCCCGCCCCGGTCGCTCCCATCACCCCCGTGCCGTGGGCTTCATCGACGAGCACCATCGCGTCGTACTCCTGCGCCAATTGCAAAATCCCCGGCAACGGACAGAGATCCCCATCCATACTAAAGACGCTATCGGCGGTAATCAGACAGCGGCGATGCTGGGCGCGATGTTGGGCCAGAAGAGCGGCCAGATCATCGCAATCATTATGGGCAAAATCGATCGCCGTTGCGCCGCTCAAAGTCGCCCCGGCCTTGAGGCTGGAGTGATTATATTGATCGCCCACAATCAAATCCCGTGGGCCCATCAAAGCGGCGATCGCGCCCACATTTGCCAAATAGCCCGAACTAAACACGAGGGCGGCTTCAGTTTGTTTGAGGGCGGCGATCGCATTTTCCAACTGGGTATGAATCCCCCGCTGGCCACTGGTGAGGCGCGATCCGGTGCTCCCCGTGCCATAGGTGCGCACGGCTGCGATCGCCGCTGCAATCAGCCGCTCATCCCCCGCCAACCCCAAATAATCATTACTGGCAAAATTGAGGAGCGATCGCCCCCCCAGGATAATTTCCGGCCCCGCCTTCCCCTCCAAGGGCTGCACCGCCCGATACCACTGCGCCCGATGAATCGTCGCCAGAGATTTTTCTAACCATGCATACGGATCAGTCATCCCTCCTACTCCACTACTGTTTTGAAGTCAGAGATTAGGACTCGATTTGAACCGAAAATTTGGGGGCTTGGAAGCCCATGTCGTGGAGTTGGCGGCGGAGTTTGTCGGCTTCGAGGAGGTTTTGGGTGTCGAGGATGGCGATCGCTTTTCCGAAATAGTCCAACCCTTCTTCAATCTTGCCGCATTTAAACCACACCACCCCTAAGTTTTGGTAGGCCGGGGCATAGTCCGCTTGGAGTTCGATCGCTTTTTCGTAGGCCTTAATCGCGTCGTTATAGTTCCCCAACGCCTTAAACACCAGCCCCAAATTGTAATAGGCCAGCATACAAGTGGGGTCAATTTGAATCGCCGCACCGAGGGGCCGTTGAGCCATTTCGTATTCCCCAGCGATGTGGAGTAACGAGCCAAAATTGATCAACGCACCGAGTTTTAAGAGCGGAAAAATATTTTGGGAAAGGGCGGCTTGATAGTGAATCACCGCTTGGTCGGTGTTGTTTTTGCGGGCGTAGGCGTTGGCGAGATGGTAGTGCAATTCGTAGGCGACGGGGGGTTCTAAATTGGGGGCTTTTAGGCCCCGTTCGAGGAGTTCGCGGCCCTGTTTATGCTGGCCGCTGCTGGTGTAGAGTGCGCCCAATTTACTGCACACATAGGGATCATCGGGATGCTCGGCCAAATACGCTTCCATCGCGTTTTGGGCGCGGGCTTTTTTGTCTTTTTTGTTGATCGCGGTTTGGCTGTAGCCGGTGTGGGCGATCGCAATCGTTTGTAAGGTGGCGAAATTCCACTGGGGTTCCTCGGCGAGCAACGCCATCACACTGTCATCAATCAGGGCGTGGTAGGGGCGAGAAAATTCGATTTTGGGGTGACGACGAAACAGCCGCGAGGTGAGGGAATAGGGCGATTGCACGGCTCCGAGTTCTTGGCGCACGAGGCTCACCACCAAGAGGGAATCGTCTACCATCGCCGTCCGCAAATGGGGCCCGGCATCTTCGGTGAGTTCTTCGTCGGCATCGAGCACCAGCACCCAATCCCCGGTGACGTGCTTGAGGGCTTCGTTACGGGCAGCGGCAAAATCATTATTCCAGGGAAATTCGGCCACCGTAGCCCCGTAGTCTTTGGCGATCGCCATGGTGCGATCGCTCGATCCCGTATCGAGAATCACGATCTCATCGACCACATCTTTGGCACTGTCTAAACAGTGGGGCAAGGACTGCTCTTCGTCCTTAACGATCATGCAAAGGCTTAGTTTCATAGGGGATTACTCGCGGTGGGCCGTGGGATATTGTACATTACAGCACCGCGACGAGATGATCCGCAATCCGGGCGGCGGCTCCGCTCGTGCCCATGCGGGTGCGGCCATTTTCCGCGATGATTTGCAGGGTGTCGGGGTTACTGAGCAAACTGTGGCAGATTTTCGGCACGTCTTGGGGCTGTTTGAGGAGGGTGACGGACACGCCGAGGAGACGGGTTTGGGCTTCGGCAAATTGGGGGGTGAATTGTGGCCCTGCGCCGGGTAGGGCGATCGCCGGTTTCCCCAGGCCGACAAATTGCTCGGTGGCCGTGCCGGCCATGGCGATCGCGAGATCCGCCGCGTGCAAACAGGGGGCATAGGCCTGTTGGGTGAGGATGATTTGATGGCGGCCTAAACGCCACGCTTGGGCATCGGGGGCGGTGATTGGCGCGATCGCTGGCATGGGGTACGATTGCCAACCGCGATCGCTCACGGCATTTGTGAACGGGGCCGGGTCTAAACCGGGGGCGATCGCGCCTAAAAAGAGCAAAGGGCGTTGGGGGGAATTGCCACAGAGAGCCTGAGCTGCATCGAGTAAAATTTGCCAATTGCGTTCGGCTTCCGGCGATCGCGACCCGGTCAACAGCAACACCGTGAGGGGCCGTTGGTCTTCGTTTTCGGGGCGATCGTGCCGGGGAACCGCTAACCCGTCCATCATCGGATTGCCCAAGTTATGGGCAGGGATGTTAAACCGTTTGAGCACAGCGGTGGTGAGGGGGTCGCGGGGGTAAACGGCACGGCAGCGCGATCGCGACAACAGCCACCGCTCCCACGGCAAATACACCGAACCCGACCACCCCTCTGAGCGGCGCTGCTTCAACAGTCGGCCGCCATCATCGCGGATGTAATATTCAGATTTCGCCGTCCCGACAAAGCCATAATTCGCCCCACTCCACCAGGCCATCGCCAACGGCACAATATCCCCCACCGCCAACACCTTGCCGCCACTTTTGCCCCACTGTTTCACGGTGCGCAACTGCGCCCAGGTCAACCCCAACAACCCGCCGCGCACATCCTGCCACAGTTGCTTCCCATCCATATAGATAAAGCCACCGGAGGGCATCGCTTTGACGGGGCCGACGATGGGAATCTCCGCTTGAACATAGGCTCGACCTTCGCCCACCAGGGGGAGGGCCGCCAATTCCGGTGCATCGGGATGTTGACGCAGGGCTTCAAGAATACGAACAGCGATCGCATCTTCTCCGTGACCATTACTCAAGCAGAGGAGTTTCATGTCGGCTCTAGGCAGATTCACAGACTCTTATTATGAACTGAGATGAGGCGCGATCGAACCGATATTCGCCAAAAGCTCCGTGTTTATTCGGATTTCCTCCGCCATTTGGCTTAGGGTTCTAAACCCATCACCTGACGATAGCGGGCTTCGAGTTCGGTGCGGTGTTGGGAGGTGCGCTGTTGAATCCAGTCGCTTTGGGTGAAAAGGTCGTGGCGTAATTGATCCACATCAACGCGGGTCAATTGCCCCGCAGTGATCACGGGTTGACCCCGCACCCAAGCATAGTTCACCACTTGAGTGGGCCGCCCCATCACCAACAGACCCACGGGATCGGTTTTCGGCAAGAGGGATAAATTTGTCAAATCGTAGAGGACGAGATCCGCCTCTTTGCCCACCGTGAGGGAGCCGAAGCGATCGCTCATATTCAGACCCTTCGCGCCACCCAGGGCGGCGATCTGCACCGCCTCGCGGGGGGTGATCCAGTGGCGATAATCAAAATCGGTGGTGTTGTGGATCAGCGTGCCAATTTTGATCG
>CAZCWE010000382.1:0-4383 GCA_964502285.1 uncultured Spirulina sp.
CATTGGGCCTGGAGCAGGTCCTTGGAGCTCATCGACAAGCTTGCACCTCTCAATGCCGGGGAGCCGCCAAGCGACCGGCGCAGGGCCTTGGTAAACCGCGCGATCCGCATCCTGTGCTCGGCCGTGGACATGGCAATTGACCGGCGGCACTATCCGCGCATCAAACAGCACTACAGCCTCGAAGCCAGCCTCATCCAACAGTGGATCTCCCGCACCCCGCCCCCGGTGATTAAAGCCGTGGACGATGTGAGTTTTAGCCTCGCAGCCGGGGAAGTGTTCGGCCTGGTGGGAGAATCGGGCTGCGGCAAAAGTACCCTGTCGCGCACGATTTTGCAGTTGGTTCGCGCCACATCGGGCAGTGTGCAATTGAATGGCCAAGAATTAACCACCCTGAGCGCCGAGGAACTGCGCCCCCTGCGGCGACAGATGCAAATGATCTTTCAAGATCCGCTCGCCTGTTTGAACCCCTTGATGACCATCGGCCAAAGCATCGCCGATCCGTTATTAATTCACAATCTCGCCACGCCGAAAACGGTGCAACCCCGCGTCAATGCGATGTTAGAACGGGTGGGGTTAACGCCGACGGCGGACTATTATCAACGGTTTCCCAGGGAACTCTCCGGCGGTCAGCAGCAACGGGTGGCGATCGCCCGCGCCCTAATCACCCAGCCGCAGCTTGTGATCTGTGATGAGCCGGTGAGTATGCTCGATGCAACGGTACAAACCCAGGTGCTGGACTTGATGCGATCGCTCAAGGACGAATTCAACCTCACCTATCTCTTCATTACCCATGATCTTTGGGTGGCGCGGTTCTTGTGCGATCGCATCGCCGTCATGCAAGCCGGGCAGATTGTCGAACTCGGCCCCACGGAGCAAATTTTCACCCAACCTCAACACCCCTACACCCGCACCCTCCTCGGCGCGGCTCCCCTCCTCAGTTCCCTCTAACGGGCGGCATCGGTGCGATCGCACCACCATGCCCCGCAGCGTGATCAATGAACGTTACAAATTATCAATGCTGGGGGTCATCATGAACCCTCCGCCCCTGATGCCAGTATCCTTAAGTTAAGAGAACGTTAACAAGTCATTAACAACGTGATTGAGTAATCCGGCAATTCAACCTAGGAGGTTGCGATGATCCCCACCACAGCTAAAATTCCGACCCAAGTTCAGCCGTCCACTCTGAACCGATGGAATCCCGCCCTCAAATCGCCCCAGCCTCAACTCACTGCCTACTGGGAAAAAGACGAAAACGGCAAACTCTACTGCCGCTGGGTTAAATCATAATCGCCTCATCTCCACTGCCATCGGAGCGATCGACCACTGCCAATCATTAAATTCAGCGACCCGCCCCATTCCCCCTGGGTGATGATCCCAGCTTGAAAAATCGCCGTCACTGCATCAAGATCATGCTGATTCGGGGGCGGCGATTTGTCCGTGTCATCAGTGTGGGCTGGGCGACGTTACCGATGTACCGAGGGATGTCTGTGGGGTGCGATCGCTCTTCCCAGCCTAGAAAAATCTCTCGATTGGGAATTATCTGTAATGTGAGCAAAAGACTCCCGTTAGACCCGATCGGGTGAGCGGGAGAGGACAGGGAATCTACTTAGGCAGATATCTTGTTGATGGTGGTGCAATCTACTAGCATAAATTCATGCTGACATTAGAGTGTAAAGTTTACGGAAAACTCAGTCAATTTGCCCAGATTGATGCAGCGATTCGGACAGCACGGTTCATCCAAAACAAATGCCTCGCATTGTGGATGGACAACCAAGGTGTGTCCAAATATGACCTCAACAAATATACGGCAGTTTTAGCGAAGGAGTTTCCGTTTGCCAACCAACTCAATAGCACTGCGCGTCAATCTGCCGCTGAACGGTGCTGGTCAGCGATCGCCCGCTTTTACGAAAACTGTAAAAAACAGATTCCCAGCAAGAAAGGGTTTCCGAAATTCAAAAAGACAACTCGTTCGGTTGAGTTTAAGCGTTCGGGCTGGAAACTATCCGAGAACAAGAAACGAATCACCTTTACCGACAAAAACAGAATTGGTTCACTGAAGTTAAAGGGAACTCGTGACTTGAGCTTCTACCCGGTTGAGCAAATCAAGCGAGTCCGCTTACTGAAGAGGGCAGACGGCTACTATGTGCAATTTTGCATCAACGTGAAACGAGAAGAAACAGTGGAACCCTCTGGAAAAACAATTGGTTTAGACGTAGGGCTCAAAGCGTTTTACACAGATTCTGACGGCAACACAGTGGAGAATCCTCGTTTTTTCCGCCAGGGAGAGCAAAAAATCAAACATACACAACGGAGGGTATCGAGAAAAGTAAAAGGGTCACAGAATCGTCGCAAAGCGAGAGAGCGATTGAGTCGGTGTTACCTCAAAATAAGTAGACAACGCAAAGATTTTGCTGTGAAGTTGGCAAGATGCGTCATCCAGTCTAACGACTGTGTGGTCTATGAAAACTTGGGGATCAAAAACATGGTCAGAAATCACTGTTTAGCAAAGTCGATTCACGACGCAGGCTGGTATCAGTTTCGCCTGTGGTTGGAATATTTTGCCCAGGTATTTGGGAAAGTGGCGATCGCTGTAGCTCCCCATGGCACGAGTCAAAACTGCTCGAATTGTGGCACAGTGGTGAAAAAATCTCTTTCGATGCGCACCCATGTTTGTCGATGTGGCTGTGAACTCGACAGAGACCACAACGCGGCGATCAATATCCTCCAAACAGGAATCGGTACGGTAGGGCATACCGAAACCAACGGAGACAATCCGTTCAACGCTTCGGGAGAAATGACCTCTACGCTGGCTGGGGCAATCCTGTCAGAGCACGTCACTTCGTAGAACGAAGAATCCCCCGCGATAATCCCTGGTTTAACGGGGGAGTGTCAATAAAATATATTAAACTTAACCAAATTCAATATCATCCCCCAGCCCTCGCATCAGACATCACCGTTCGAGTGTTTGTTACCTAATCACGATAAAAACGTCAATATGATTGCTCCAGAACAAGTTAACAAGATCGTTTGGAATCAACACCACGACCCCTTTGAAGTATTGGGGCCTCATCCCCTCGAACAAAACGGCACGATCAAAAACTGGGTCGTGCGGGCCTACCTACCCAACGCTGACAAAGTTTGGGTGCTCTGTCCGGACGAACACAAAGAGTATCTGATGCAAGCGGTGCATCATCCCCACTTTTTTGAGTGCAAAATTGACACCCCCGAACTCGCCAACTACCAACTGCGAATTCAAGAAGGCAAACACGAGCGCGTCGTCTATGACCCCTACGCCTTCAAATCCCCCCAACTCACCGACTTTGACCTTCATCTCTTCGCCGAAGGGAACCACCACCGCATCTACGAAAAAATGGGGGCGCACCCCCTCACGATCGAAGGTATCGCTGGGGTCTATTTTGCCGTTTGGGCTCCCAATGCTCGGAACGTGTCCATCATTGGGGACTTTAATAACTGGGATGGCCGCCTGCACCAGATGCGCAAGCGGGGCAACGGCACCTGGGATCTCTTCGTGCCGGAAGTCGCCGTCGGCACCAAATATAAATACGAAGTCAAAAACTGGGAAGGACATATCTACGAAAAATCCGACCCCTACGGCTTCTACCAAGAAGTGCGCCCGAAATGCGCCTCCATCGTCGCGGATCTAGACAGTTTTGAATGGCATGATGCCGACTGGCTCGAACAACGCCGCAGCACCGAAGCCCTACAACACCCCATTTCTGTGTACGAAATGCACCTGGGGTCATGGCGGCACGAGTCCATTGACTATCCCGCGCAATATTGCAATGGCAACGGCGAACCGATCCAAGTCAACGACTACAAGCCCGGTGCGCGGTATCTCACCTATTACGAGATGGCGGAACGGTTAATTCCCTACGTCAAAGAGATGGGCTTTACCCACATCGAACTGCTGCCCGTGGCGGAACACCCCTACGATGGCTCCTGGGGCTATCAAGTGACGGGGTATTATGCGCCCACCTCCCGTTATGGCCCGCCGGAAGATTTCATGTATTTTGTGGACAAGTGCCACGAAGCGGGGATCGGGGTCTTGGTGGATTGGGTGCCGGGGCATTTCCCGAAGGATAGCCACGGTTTGGCCTTCTTCGATGGTTCCCACCTGTATGAATATGATGACCCACGGATTGGGGAGCATAAGGAATGGGGGACGCTGGTCTTTAATTACGGCCGGAATGAGGTGCGCAATTTCCTCGTGTCCAATGTGCTGTTTTGGTTTGACAAGTACCACATTGACGGAATCCGGGTGGATGCGGTGGCTTCGATGCTGTACCGTAACTATTTCCGGAAGGATGGGGAATGGACGGCGAATATCTACGGCGGCCATGAGCACTTAGAGGCGCGGGAGTT
>CAZCWE010000383.1:0-4378 GCA_964502285.1 uncultured Spirulina sp.
CCTGTGCTAATCGCCCGCGCGATTTACTACTATAGCGGTGCAGCAGAATTTCGTCAACTGCGGCAAGGCTGCCCCCGTAAAATTCCGGCCGCCCTTTACAATAACAAGCACCTCATCTTCGCCACTATCAATTCATCATGCTGCGCCGCTGGAAGCGATTTATCTTTACGGTCATGGGCATTATCTTTCGCCACCCCGTCACCGGCACTACCCTAATCCCGATCTTGCCAGACCAGCGCATTGTCCTGATCCGTCGTCGGGATACCGGGCAATGGGGGCTACCCGGCGGCATCATTGACTGGGGCGAAACCATTCCCCAGGCCGCCCAACGGGAATTACGCGAAGAAACCGGCCTCGAACTACTCACAATTGAACGATTAGTGGGGGTGTATTCTGCCCCCGATCGCGATCCACGCCTTCATTCTTTGAGCATTTTATTAGCCGTTACCGTCACCGGTAAATTAACCCCCCAAGACACTTTAGAAGTGGCCGAAGTGCGGGCCTTTAAGCGTGATGAGCTGCCCCAAAGCGATTTTAGTCATGATCATGGTGACCAATTAAAAGACTATCTCAGTGAAATTACCCGGATCGCGTAATCAGAGATTCGTGAGTATAATGACGGAAATTTTTTTAATTTATTGAAAAATTATGGAATCATAGGCACAGCATTAATGAAATGTCCCGCCGCTTTGGCTTACGGTTGAATCACAGTTGAATGATTACAATGCAGGCTCCGCCCATCCGCATCGGTCGAATTCGCCTTTCCCAAGGACATCTATTCTGGCGTGAAGTGGGGAAAGGCCCCACAATTATTTTTCTCCACGGTGCCTTAACTGACGGTAGCCAGTGGTTGCCCCTGTTGGATCAGTTGGGCGTGCGTACCCATTGCATTGCGCCAGATTTACTCGGATTTGGGGAATCCGATGACCCCGAATCGCCCCAGTCGATTCAACTCCAGGCTGATTGTTTAGCAGAATATATTGACGCGCTCCATCTTGAAGAGGTGTATCTCGTGGGGCATTCTATCGGTGCGTGGATTGCGACCCGGTATGCGATCGCTCATCCCGAACGGGTCAGCGGCATGATGCTCCTCGCCCCCGAAGGCGTTGACGTGCCCGATCGCCGCAGTCGTTGGCAAACTGAGTTAATGCTCACCAGCTCGATCCCCGTCGTGCCCCTGGGGATGAAACTCGCCAAACCCGTGACGAAATGGTTTTCCTCCCATCACCGCAAAGTGACGAACCTTCTGGCCTATCGCGAGCAACTCCTCGCCTGTCCGGCCAGTTGCCATCTCCTGTTTAGCCGTCCCGAATCCGAGATTGCCGCTGAATTCATCAATACCGATGACCTCGAAGGCCTCAAAATCCCCATTCTCATCCTCCAAGGCGGTCAAGACCACCCCATCCAGATCAGCCAAAGCAAAACCTACGTCAAACTCGCCCCCTACGCCAAACTGCGGATGATGAAGCAAGGCGGCTGGGACTTGGTGGAATCCTGGCCGGACAATGTGGCGCGGGAAATCGAACGCTTTACGATCGCTTCCCTCGTGGCTTGATGAGTCGAGTCCTGATCATCGTCTCCCATCCGATCCCCTACGTTGTCCCTCTGTTTCAAGAAATGGTGGCGCGGGGCTGGGATTTTCAGGTGGCCTATTGTGATCGGGTCGGGCTAGAAGCCTATCAGGACGTGGATTTTGGCCAAACGATCGCCTGGGATGTGCCGCTGTTGGCGGGGTATCCGTCGGTGTTTGTGCCCAACCGATCGCGCCGGCCAGGGTTGGGGCGATTTTGGGGCTTGGTGAATCCGCGTTTGTGGTCGATGGTGGCGGAGTGTGATGTGGTGATTTGTTTTACGGGGTATGTGTACGCGAGTTTTTGGTGGGCGGCGTTGAGTGCGAAATGGCACCGCCGCCCGTTTATTTTCAGCACCGATGCGAGTAGTTTGGGGTCGCGGTTTGGGGGCGGTTGGAAAGGGCGGCTCAAGCCGTTGATTTTGCGCCCTTTGTGGTGGATAACGCCTGGTGGCTGGCCCAAGCCGCCATGGTGGATCGCGCTCAGGTGCGGGCGGCTTGGGGGATTCCTGACGAGGGGACGGTGGTAATCTTCTGCGCTAAATTGCAGCCCTGGAAACGTCCCCAGGATGTCTTAGCGGCGTTTTTGGCGGCGGCAGTGCCGGGGAGTTACCTGCTGTTTGTGGGGGATGGCACGCTGCGGGAAGAATTAGCCGCGCAGGCTCAAGGGTGCGATCGCGTCCGGTTCCTCGGCTTTTGCAACCAAAGCCAACTCCCGGCGATCTACACCGCAGCGGATCTGCTCTGTTTGGGCTCAGAATATGAGCCGTTTGGGGTGGTGGTGAACGAAGCGATGTTGTGTGGCTGCGGGGCGGTAGTGAGCAATCGGGTCGGGGCGCGGGAATTGGTTAATCCAGGCGTGACGGGGGAAATCTACCCCTGCGGCGATCGCATCACCCTCGCCCGACTCTTCCGCGAGCTGCTCAGCGACCCGCCCCGACTCCGCGCCATGGGCGATGCCGCCCGCCAACGCATGACCTTTTGGTCTCCCCGCGAAAATGTCGCCAGCCAAGCCCGCGCCATCCAATACGTTACCCGGATCAGCAGTAGGCGCTGATGTCTTCGCCACATTCATCGGCGAGATAGCACAGGGACTTGAACCGCAGCATCACCAACTGCTCGTAAAACGGATTGAGCTTGCACAGGGGGGGGATGTGAAACAGCACCTTCCCAAAGACGGTCACATCACGCTCAAAGGGGCATTGGGCCGGGATGACTTGGCACAGAGTGCGGGCAAATTTAACATTGTCAACATCAAGCGTTTCAAGCCAGTTTTTGAGGGGCTGTAACGGTCGAAACGAAAACCGTTTGATCACGCGATGGCAGGAAAACTTTACCGTTTCTTTACGTTGATGAGGAGACGGTAAAGATTGGGTTGCGTTTTGATGATTTGTATAAGCCGTTACATTAACCATTGTTGCTTACTGTCCTTGCTAAGGAGAACAGGATTGTCTTTTTTTTACTACTTAAGCCTTGCCTTTAATTCCTGAAGGATTGAATCAGGAAATTTTTTCAGAATCTTAAATCACGAAAACCCAGGAAGGGCAAGGGTTAAGAGCGGTGAACGGTTGAGATAATCTACTGAGATTTCAGGAAAATCAGAACAGTTTTACAGGGCGATGATTGCCAGTTAAAGCATCAGACGGTGTTCGCTCTATGCTGATTATATTGTGCCGGTATTGCGATTGTTGTGTTGTAGTTAACATCACGCTGCCCTGTGATTTTAATCAATAGAAAAACAATCTCTACGTTGTTTTTACAGGTGGGGTAAATTTCCCTCCTTTAATCCCCTGTTTCTTGATAGAAAATGTCGGGAATGATCGACTTAGGGGGGACTGTCTTTACGGTAGATGGGGGATCGGGGCATTCGGGCAGGTCTGCGCCGCTTTTTCAGGTGTCCTAAGGGTGGCGGGGCGATCGCATCTTTCCCCAGAATCACACCGCGATCATCACGCCTTGCGCTGGGCTTGGAGATAGTCGTTAATCACATCCACGAGGGCGGTGCGCTCATCTTCGCGGAGCCAAGTGCCGAAGAGAATGTTGCTGTGTGGTTTGACCAAGCCACAGGTATAGACGGGGCGACCGTTGACGGTGATGCCGGTTTTGCACATGGCGGCTTGTTGAATATCGGTGGTTTTGCCGGTGAGGTAATGGTTCCAGCCGAAATAACTCCAGCGCAGATCGTAGCAATCGGCGGTGAGTTTGAGTTGAAAATCGCCCCCCACTGACCAGAACAGGCTAGAACGGGTAATGCCGATCACAATCAGGGCAATGATGCCGATGGGAAATAGGAAACAAAACCCAAGCACAGCCGCGATCGCCAGTCCTCCCAGTTGCACCGTGCTGCTGTACCCCGACGGAACCTGAACCATTAAGCTGTCAGCGTCGCGGCGCAGTTGGACGCGGCTATGGGGTAACAGGGTGTCCGGCGGCGATGGGGAGGAGGGGGACAGGGCGACGGGGTTGGTCGTGAATAGGGTCTGGAGTTCCCCCGCAAGCCAGTCCCGTTCTGCCGGGGTGAGGGCTTGGCCCAAACGATACACTTGGGGCTGACGCAGGGGGCGGGATATCCCCCAAACGGAGCGGGTGATCGGTTGCGTGTTGCTGCTGTAGCGCAATTCAATATAGTCACGGCGGTCTGGGTTGTAGCGGAGGCTGATGTCGGCTGTGGCTGCCATCAGTGTGCTTTGCAGGGGGAAGAAGCGATAGGTTAAACGGGTCGTTGTGGGAGTGATGTAGAGGGTGGTGCGATCGCCTTTGACCAAAACCAATGGGTTTCAAGCCTCGCCCCTTCGACATAGCTCAGGG
>CAZCWE010000384.1:0-2298 GCA_964502285.1 uncultured Spirulina sp.
ACTATATCTAGAGGTTATGGGTATCTCTACACCACAAAATCAGTCACAACCGCAGTAAAGCCGCCGTCCAAAATAATTGACCCTCGACGGGATCGAGTTCCCAGTATTCACGATCCGGCTCTGCATCTATAGTGCTTGCGATCGCGCTCCAGGGTTGCTCCACCGATCCCACCATCCGGGGTCGCGATCGTTGTCATCATTCTCATCTCTATATCCATCCTCTTAAACCCAATTATGTCTAATTTTGTCACCACGCTCCCAGACCTTGAAAATCTGCTCCAACGCGCCAAAGCCGCCCAGGCCGAATACGCCAGCTTCAGCCAAGCGCAAGTCGATGCGATTTTCAAGCAAGCCGCCCTCGCGGCCAACGCGGCACGGGTTCCCCTGGCCAAACTGGCCGCCACGGAAACCGGCATGGGCGTTACCGAAGACAAGGTGATCAAAAATCACTTTGCGTCCGAAATTATCTACAACAAATACAAGCACGAAAAAACCTGCGGCATTATCGAAGTGGATCAAGCCTTCGGGATTCAAAAAATTGCCGAACCTGTGGGTTTATTAGCCGGGATTGTGCCCACCACCAACCCCACATCCACGGCCATTTTTAAAGCCTTGATCGCCCTCAAAACCCGCAACGGGATCATCTTTTCCCCCCACCCCCGCGCCAAGAACTGCACGATCGCAGCCGCCAAGGTGATCCGCGATGCGGCCGTGGCGGCCGGTGCGCCCGCTGACATCATCGGTTGGATTGATGAACCCACCGTTGCCCTCTCCCAAGCCTTGATGCAGCACCCCAGCATCAATTTAATTCTCGCCACGGGGGGCCCCGGCATGGTGCGGGCGGCCTATTCCTCCGGGAATCCGTCCCTGGGGGTGGGGGCGGGCAACACCCCCGCGCTGATTGATGAAACCGCCCACATCAAGCTGTCGGTGTCGTCGATTATCCTCAGTAAGACCTTTGATAATGGGATGATCTGCGCCAGTGAGCAGTCGGTGATTGTGGTGGATTCGATCTACGAAGCGGTGAAAACGGAGTTTCGCCATCGCGGGGCCTACATTCTCAGCCCGGAGGAGCGCGATCGCCTTGGCGCAAAAATCATCATCAACGGCCGCCTCAACGCCGAGATTGTCGGGCAACCGGTGGAAAAACTCGCCGCCCTGGCCGACATTCAACTCCCCCCCGAAACCCGCGTGCTCATCGGGGAAGTGGAAGAGGTCAGCCTCGATGAACCCTTCTCCCAAGAAAAACTCTCGCCGATCTTGGCCATGTATCGCGTGCCGGACTTCCTCGCGGGGGTGGACAAAGCCGAAGCCCTGGTGGAACTGGGGGGCCGCGGCCATACCGCCGTGCTTTATACCTCCCCCGATAACCTCGACCATATCCGCCGCTTTGAAAACAACGTCCAGACGGCGCGGGTGTTGATTAATACGCCTTCATCCCAAGGTGCGATCGGTGACCTCTACAACTTCCGCCTTGACCCCTCCCTCACCCTCGGCTGCGGCACTTGGGGCGGCAACTCGATCAGCGAAAACGTCGAACCCCATCACCTCCTCAACATCAAAACCGTCGCCGAGCGGCGCGAGAATATGCTCTGGTTCCGCGTCCCGCCGAAAATCTACTTCAAACCGGGGTCGCTCCCGGTGGCGCTGCGGGATTTAGCCGGGAAAGAGCGGGCCTTCATCATCACCGATAAACCGATCTACGACCTGGGGTTAACGGCATCCCTGGAAGATGTGCTCGATGATATGGGGCTGAAGTACGACATTTTCGACGATGTGGAGCCTGACCCTTCCCTGGAGACGGTGAATCGGGGCTTAGACCGGATGCGGCGGTTTAATCCCGATGTGATTATTGCGATCGGGGGGGGGTCGCCCATGGATGCGGCGAAAATTATGTGGCTCCTGTACGAGCATCCGGAAATTGAGTTTGAAGGCTTGGCGATGCGGTTTATGGATATTCGCAAGCGGGTCTACGACTTGCCGCCCTTGGGGTCGAAAGCCTTGCTCGTGGCGATTCCCACCACCTCCGGCACGGGTTCAGAGGTGACCCCCTTCGCCGTGGTCACCGATCGCAAAAAACAAATTAAATACCCCCTGGCAGACTACGCCCTCACCCCCAGCATGGCGATTATCGATGCGGATCTGGTGCGCCACATGCCCAAATCCCTGACGGCCTTCGGGGGTGTTGATGCCTTGACCCATGCCCTGGAGGCCTATGTGTCGGTGCTGGCCTCGGAATATACCAATGGCTTGTCCTTGGAGGCAATCCGGTTAATTTTCAAATATTTACCCGGTGCG
>CAZCWE010000384.1:2308-4376 GCA_964502285.1 uncultured Spirulina sp.
GGGGCAGCGAATCCCAAGGCCCGCGAGAAAATGCACTATGCCTCAACGATCGCAGGCATGGCCTTCGCCAATGGGTTTTTAGGAATTTGTCACTCAATGGCGCACCAATTGGGGGCGATGTTCGGCATTCCCCACGGCATGGCCAATGCCTTGATGATCACCTATGTGATCCGCTACAACGCCACCGATGCGCCCTTTAAACAGGCCACATTTTCCCAATACAAATACCCCAATGCGAAATGGCGTTACGCCCGCATTGCCAGTTATTTAGGGCTGCCGGGTGAGGATGAAGCGGCTAAGGTGAATCAGTTGATCATCGCCATTGAAGCCCTGAAGCAACAGGTGGGGATTCCGAGCAGTTTGAAAGAGGCATTAGGCGATCGCGCCGCCGAATTCCAAGCCCGCTTGGAGGAACTGGCCGATCAATCCTTCGACGACCAATGCACCGGCTCTAATCCCCGCTATCCCTTGATCAGCGATCTGAAATCCCTGCTCATGGATGCCTACCATGGCCGCCTCTCGGAAGAGTTCGCCACCGAGATCAGCGCCGCCCTCGGTCATACCGACCACCCCACCGAAATCGGCCACGATCTCCATCCGGTGTCCTAATTCCTCCCGTCTCCCAGAGGCGACTGAATACACAAACCGTACAACGGCTCGCCGGCCTTTGATCCCCCTGATCAGGGCAGCGAGCCAGACGCTCACACGATAGAAGATTTCAGGCAGGGTAGTGTGAGCCTCTGGCTCACTCCTGCCAAAAATCAATACTCAAACTCCAACGCGCCTAAATTTCAAAATTAAACCCCTGCTGCTTTAACTCTTGGTATTGTTCGGGGTTGAAGGCATAGAGGCGGGCGGCGCGATGAGCCACATCGGTTTGCCATTCTTCGAGGGCGGTGAGCAGTCCCATTTTGAGGATCTTTTTGCGGAAATTGCGTTTGTCGAGGGGCTTGCCGAGGACGGTCTCGTAAAGGTGCTGGAGTTGGGAGAGGGGGAATTTTTGGGGGAGCAGTTCAAAGCCGATGGGTTCGTAGCGGAGTTTGCCTTTGAGGCGTTGGAGGGCCTGTTGGAAGATGTGGAGATGGTCGAAGGCGAGGCTGGGGAGGGCATCAATGGGGAACCATTTGGCTTCGTCGGCATCGGTGGTGGCGGTGATGGTGTGTTCGGTGAGGTTGACAAGGGCATAGTAGGCGACGGTGATGACGCGATCGCGGGGGTCACGCCCCACGGCGCCAAAGGTGTAGAGCTGTTCAAGGAAAATATCCCGCACGCCGGTTTCTTCACCGAGTTCGCGCCGGGCAGACTGTTCTAGGGTTTCATCCTGACGGACAAAGCCGCCGGGCAAGGCCCATTCGCCTTTGAAAGGGGGGAGGTTGCGCCGAATCAGGAGCACTTTTAGACTGTTTTGCTCATCTAGCCCAAAGACAACACAATCAACGGTCAGGGCCGGGCGGGGAAAATCGTAACAATAGGCCATGGGCGAGGGTCTCTAAACTGACCCGATTAAGCCTAACGCTGATTTTGTCCCGATGCAACTGTGCTAGGGTGGAGTCATTTTGACATCCTCTTGCCGTGTTTCCCCAGAGGTTCCCCGGATCAACCGAGGATTTTGTGGGCTGGAGTACGGTGGAGCGATCGCAGTTTCGTCACAATGATGGGTATTAGATTAGAACAGACCCTATCCAAACCTCTGTAGGTTTTGATTGCCATGGTTTCTCCTCGTTTCAATTCACGCCTGACCCGTCGTCAATGGCTGCGCTACAGTGGTCTGGCGGCAGCATCGATGGGAACAGCCGCCCTCTTGAACAGTTGCGATCGCTGGCGGCCCCCCGTTGATGATCCCGTTGTCCGGGTGGGATATTTGCCGATTACCGATGCGTCGGCCTTGTTGGCGGCCTACGATAAAGGCTTTTATCGGGCGGAGGGCTTAGAAGCCTCGCGGCCCAAGTCTTACCGTTCCTGGGCGGCGATCGCCCAAGGGTTTATGGATCGTGAGGTGAATGTGATCCATATCCTGATGCCAACGGCGATCTGGATGCGCTATGGGGCACAGTTTCCCAGTCGGGTG
>CAZCWE010000385.1:0-4342 GCA_964502285.1 uncultured Spirulina sp.
TCCGCGATCAACCGACCCACCCCAAAAAACTTTTTTTGGGAAAGTTGCAAAAACGGGGGTTGAGCGTCCTGTCGCTGGATCAGGTCATGATTGTGAATGTGGAAGATTCAAGATGATGCGGGTATCGACAACGGTGGGTCGTGGTTTGGTGGCGGGGGTTTCCGGCTAAGGGAATAGCTTTAATCTGATCCACAGTTGCCGAGCTTTGAGTTGGTTTGTGCTGTTGAGTTTCAGGGCGATCGCAGTTGCCCGACCGATGGAGGAAACCCCTTGAATTTCGCCAGTCTCTGGATTGACGGCAAAATGCTTTGGCCATTCCATTTGACGTGGATTGAAGAGCAACACAGTTGTTGCTGATTCCGGATCGATCGCGTCGGTGCGGCTCCCTTTCCGTAGATTGCAGGAGCGGCAAGCCAGCGCGAGGTTTTGGAGATCATCGGAGCCACCCCGGCAGACGGGAATAATATGTTCTACTTCAAAGGGGCGTTGTTGCATAGATGGGGTTCATGGGGCAGTGTTTTCCCCGAATAGCGCGATCGCACGATTGATCGCACCTTCTAATTCCGCATCAACGAGGTCTTCTAGTTCCTGTTGCGGCGATGGTTCCAAGGTTTGATCGCGATCGCGGGCCGTCCGCCATTGGTGCATAAGTTGACCGAGACGATTGTGCTGGGCGGTGTTGAAAAAGCGATCGCCCTGGAAGCTCTGGAGCAGCATAAAGGGAGCGGGTGTAAGGTTGGGGAGTTGGGCATGGAGGGCATCCAGGGCTTCTCCTGCGGTTTTGCCGATGGCGCGATGATTGCCGGAGATGGCTTGGTAGGCTGTTTGACCATCCGGGTTGGTGATGGGGAGAATGGCAACAGAGGTCATGGGGGGTGCAGGGTGACGGTTCTTTCCATTGTAATGATTCCTGAAACCACAGAATCCAATTCAGGAAATCCCGCCCTCTAACATCCCATGCCTAACAATTTTTCTGCCAAAGTGCGAAAACGTGGGTTGAGCGTCCTGTAACTGGATAAGGTCATGATTGTGAATGTGGAGGATTCAAGATGATGCGGTTATCGACGAAGGTGTGGAGTGGTTTGGTGGCGGGGGTTTTGGTGGTGGGGTTGCCGGGTGGGTTGATGGGGTTGGATGGGGGTGCGATCGCGCCAGATTCTGTAAAAATCTAGGGTAAATAATTCAGTTAGATTGTCTTTTTATCGTTGTGTAGAGTTAACAATGCTCGATCGCGCTCCGGATGATGCTTATCAAGATCTTATCAGTCGAATTGGAGACTGTTTAGTTCAAGGTCAGGTCAAAGCAACGAAACAAATCAATATTGTTTTGCTCGAAACCTATTGGCAGATTGGTTGTTACATTGTGGAATTTGAGCAATCGGGTCAAGCACGAGCAACCTATGGCTCTCAATTGCTCAAGCTGTTGTCTCAAGACTTGAAACGGCTCCACGGCAAGGGGTTTAGCCGTCGGAATGTGTCCGATATGCGGCGATTTTATTTGGCTTATCCGAATTGGCAGACGGTGTCTGCCAAATTAAGCTGGTCGCATTATACGGAGTTGCTGGCGATCGCGGATGAGTTGGCGCGATCGTTTTATGAGCAGCAATGTCTTCACGAGAATTGGAGTGTACGGGAACTCAAACGACAGAAAAATTCGGCATTGTTTGAACGGGTGGCACTCAGTAAAAATCGGGCTGAGATTTTAGCTTTAGCGAAGGAGGGGCAAAAAATTGAAACTGCACGGGATGTCATTAAAGATCCGTATGTTTTTGAGTTTTTAGATTTGCCGGAGCAGAATTATCGTGAATCCGAACTAGAGGCAAAGTTAATCAATCAATTAGAACAGTTTTTATTGGAGTTGGGTAAGGGATTTGCATTTATTGGTCAGCAGTATCGCATCACTTTGAATAACACGCATTTTTATGTCGATTTGGTATTTTATCACCGCATTTTAAAGTGTTTTGTATTAATTGATCTCAAAACACGAGCGGTCAATCATCAAGATATTGGTCAAATGAATTTGTATCTTAATTACTTTCGGGCGGAAGAAAATATGCCGGATGATCATGAACCGATTGGGATTGTGCTGGCACGGGATAAGGATGAGATCTTGGTGGAATATGCGACTGGCTCAATTTCTAATCAGCTTTTTGTGTCTCGATATCAACTGTATTTACCGGATGAGGAGTTATTAAAACAGGAATTAAAGCGTCTGATTGAAGAACAGTAAAGTGATTGATTTTTTTCAAACTAAGGAGGTTTAGCGTGATGCGGGTATCGACGAAGGTGTGGAGTGGTTTGGTGGCGGGGGTTTTGGTTGTGGGGTTGCCGGGTGGGGTGATGGGGTTGGATGGGGGCGCAGTAGCGCAAACTCCCTACGAAAACCTAAGAAATGCAGGAGCAGATCGTTTAAGGGATCGGGGAGCTGAACAACTTCAAGCTGGCAATTATCAAGCTGCCCTAGATCTGCTGCAACAGGCTTATACAGCTTATCAAGAACTTAAAAATGGAACGGGTTTGATTCAGACTTTGCTGCTGTTGGGATATACCTACGCAGGTTTTGGTGAAACTGAACGAGCACGGGATATTTTTCAAGAGCTATTGGATATCGCCATTGAAGCGGAGTCTCAAGGGTTAGAAGAACAGGCAAGACAAGGTTTACAGCTTTTGGAAAATTCTGCATCTGATGACGCTGACCTTAAACTCACTGAAGCCAGTCGCCTTTTAGATCAAGGAATTCAAAAGTTTCAGACAAGCCAGTTTAGTGCTGCGTTGCAATATTGGGAGCAAGCATTAGCACTCTACCGCGAAATTGGTAATCGGCAAGGAGAAGCTGCCTCCCTTGATAACTTGGGTAATACTTACCTTGCCCTAGGACAGTACGAACGGGCGATCGCATTTCATGAACAGTCTCTTCCAATCACACGGGAAATCGGCGATCGGCAAGGGGAAGCCAGATCCCTCAATAACCTGGGTAATGCTTACAGTTCCCAGGGTCAGTACGAACGTGCGATCACCTTCCATGAACAGTCTCTAGAAATCACACAAGAAATCGGTGCTCGTCAATTTGAGGCGGCTAGTTTAGCTAGCTTGGGTCTTTCCTACAAGGACTTAGGTCATTATCAGCAGGCAATCGTATTTCTGGAACAGGCTCTAAAAATCATGCAGGAAATTGGCGATCAGCAACGGGAAGCCAGAACTCTGGGAAACCTGGGCATTGTTTACGAGAATCTGGGTCAATACCAACGTGCGATTATGTTCCATAAACAACATCATGACATTGCACGGGAAATTGGTGATCGGCAAGGGGAAGCTAATGCTTTCGGCAATCTGGGCCTTATTCTCAATTCATTAGGCCAGTATCAGCAAGCGATCGTATTTCTGGAACAAGCTCTTGAAATCGCACGGAAAATTGGCGATCGGAATGGGCAAGCCAGATCTGTTGGTAACTTGGGCAATGTTCACAGGAATCTAGGTCAGTACCAGCAGGCGATCATATTTCATGAACAACATCGTGACATTGCACGAGAAACCGGCGATCGGCAAGGGGAAGCTAACTCTCTCGGCAATCTGGGTAATGCTTACAATGCCTTGGGACAGTACGAACGAGCAATCGCGTTCTATGAACAGTCTCTTGACATCAAACGGGAAATCGGCGATCGACGAGGAGAAGCCTACTCACTGAACAACTTAGGACTAGCATTTCAAAATCTCAAACAATACCCCGAAGCCGAACAACAACTCCTGGCTGCTGCTGAACTTAAGGAGGCAATTCGTGCAGACCTTGGTGACAACGACACCAACCAAGTCTCATTGTTTGATCAGCAAACCAACACCTATCTCAACCTCCAACAAGCCCAAATCGCTCAAAACAAAACCACCGCCGCCCTCGAAACCGCTGAACGGGGTCGCGCCCGTGCCTTCGTCGAACTCCTCCACCGCCGCCTCAACCCCGATGACCCCAACCCCACGATCGCACCCCCTAACCTCACCAAAATCCAACAGATCGCCCAAGACCAAAACGCCACCCTCGTCGAATATTCCATCGTTTATGATTACTTCGACCTCGACGACAAACCCGGCAAAGAAGCCACCCGCGAATCCGCCCTCTACATTTGGGTGATCGCGCCCACTGGCGAAGTCACCTTCCGCCAAGTAGACCTCACCCCCCTCTGGCGCGATGATGATTTACGCCTCGATGACTTAGTACAATTCACCCGCGATTCCCTTGGTGTGCGCGGCCTGGAACTGCGCACCCTGAACCGCCTCGTGGCCGCCGTAGACCGTGAGCAATTCCGACGCAACCTCTATAGCGAAGAACAACTCCTCACTAAACTCCACGA
>CAZCWE010000386.1:0-2607 GCA_964502285.1 uncultured Spirulina sp.
AAGGCGATCGCTAACACAGCCCCCACCATCAAGGTGGCGTAACTGAGCATCATCACACTGACGTGCATCATCAGCCAGTTGGATTTGAGGGCGGGGACGAGGGGCTCGGCCTGCTGCATTTCCGGCGGCAGGGTGAGGGCGGCGAAGGCGGTGATCCCCATGGCGAGGGGCGCGGTGAAAACGCCCACGAGGCGCGATCGCGTCATCGCTTCGGCCACGAGGTGCATCGTTGTCACCCCCCAGGCGAGGAAAAAGAGGGATTCGTATAAATTGCTGAGGGGAAAATAACCGGCTTCGAGCCAGCGGGCACCGAGCAAAACAGCGATCGCTAAATTGGCGCTCGCCATGCCAGCCGTGCCTAAACTGCTGAGATAGGGAATGTTGGGGAAGGCTGCCCCAGACCAATACAGCAGCAGGGTAATCAGTAAAACGGCAAAGGAGCCATTATTAAGGGTTTGTTGTAATGTAATTAAATCCATAACAGATGATGACAAGATTCTCCGGCAGAATACCTCAGTTGGCTCCCATCGGTGGATGAATAACCTAACATTTAACATCCTATCGGCTTTGTTCTGAACTGCACGACAGCCCCGGAGAAATTTGCAGCAGGCGATCGCGACCCATGACCCGCTCCAGTCCGGGAAAAATCGCGCCCAATCCCCCGGAACGTCAAGGCGGTGTTGTATCCTGTTGAGTTAATCTCTCGTGAACGCCCCCTCTATGTCTTCGTCGCTCAGCGCAGCCCGACAACTGCTCGATTCCTACAGTTGTATTGAACCCAAACCCCTCAGCTCCGAAGCTGATCGCCAAGCCCTCCAGGCTGCTCTCCGGCAAATTGTGGCCGAGGCAGAATCCGAGAACTTCGGGATTTGTGCGGATAATCAAACACAGGGCTATCAGGTGCTAGCGAGCTATCTCAGGGCCTGTGGGTATCGTGTGCCCTTTGAGGTGGATGCGATCGCCGACCCCTCCCCCGACCCCGCCTACATTAAATTCAGCACCGCCACCCTCAAACACTACACCGACTCCTACACCGGCCCCTATCGCGGTGTCCTCGTCTCCTGCCAAGCCGAAGACGACCAAATCAACGGCACCTACGGCCACCTGCCCCTCGACCTCTTCGACCCCCTCTAGGTCTTCCCCCCTCCTTCCCTCGCTGACACTTCATTTTTAAGAAATTAGTTTCCCATGTCCACCCCCCAAACTCGACGACAAAACAGCTTCATCCTGGGATGTTGGCAACTTGATGATCGCAGTTGGACATCCCTCCCCCTTGATGAAGTTGAGCGTGTTCTCGATACCTATCTCGCCTGGGGTATCAACACCTTTGACACCGCCGACATCTACGGCCGCAGCGAAAAACTCCTCGGCCAATTCCTCAAGGGCCGCCCCGACACCAAAATCTTCACCAAAATGGTGTTTTTTCGCGAAGTCCCCACCGCCCAGCACATTCAACACAAACTCGAAAACTCCCTCCGCAACCTCCAACGGGATTATCTCGACAACGTCCAAGTCCACTGGCACAATCCCAACCTTGATTTTGCGCCCCTCTGGGACACCCTCCGCACCTATTACGAACAGGGCAAAATTCGCCAGCTTGGGGTGACCAACTTCACCACCCCCATGCTGAAACAGGCCCTTGAATACGCCCCGATCAGCACCCACCAAGTCCAATACAGCCTCATCGATCGCCGCGTCGAACACACCATGCAAGCCCTGTGCCTAGAGCAGGGGATCACGCTCCTGCCCTACGGCCCGATCGCAGGTGGATTTTTATCCGATAAATTCGTCAATGTTTCTCAACTGAGCCAAGAATTTGACCACGCCCGCAGTTTTTACTACAACACGATGATCGAGCGACATGGGGGTTGGTCGGGGGTGCATCAACTGCTGCAAGTCATGGTGAAAATCGGTAAATCCTACGGTCTCAGCGTCTCCCAAGTCGCCCTCAATTGGCTGCACCATCAGCCCGGCGTGGGCCCAATCATCACCGGCCTGACCACCCACCGCCAGCAAATTCAGCGCAACATGGAAGCCCTCGACAAGGACATTGCCGCTGCCGATCTGCAAGCCCTCTCCGATGCCTCCACTGCCCTGATCCCCCAAGCGGGCGACATCTACTCCTACGAGCGCGGTTAGACTGCGTCAGCCCTCGCTGGGGAGGGCGTTCTGGGGCGATCGCAGCTTCAGCCCACCCACGAATCACCGGCCGAACTTGGGCCACCGCGTCCCCGTAACGGTTCAGGCACGGACACGCTAGGCAAAGCAGGCCCAATGGCGATATAAGTAATCGTGAAGTCTGCACACCCGATGGTATGAATCTACACCTTGTCTCGACCACTCCCTTTGATGACCAAAAACCCGGTACATCTGGACTCCGAAAATCCGTCCCGACCTTCCAAAAACCCCATTATTTAGAAAATTTTATTCAAGCCATCTTTGACAGCCTTGATGGGTGTGAAGGCCAAACCCTCGTTGTCGGTGGCGACGGTCGCTACTACAACCGCACCGCAATCCAAATCATATTAAAAATAGCCGCCGCCAACGGGATTGGCAAAGTCCTCGTCGGGCAAGGCGGTATCTTATCCACCCCCGCCACCTCCTGCA
>CAZCWE010000386.1:2617-4335 GCA_964502285.1 uncultured Spirulina sp.
ATCATCCGCAAAGAGCAAACCTTTGGCGGCATCATCCTGTCGGCAAGCCACAACCCCGGCGGGCCGGAGGGTGATTTTGGCGTGAAATATAACACCGGCAATGGTGGCCCGGCTCCAGAAAAAGTGACCGAAGCCATCTACGCCCGCAGCAAAGAAATTACCGAATACAAAATCCTCTCGGCGGGTGACATTAATCTCGATCGCCCCGGTTCCTTTAAGCTCGGCACGATGGATGTGGAGGTGATGGATTCGGTGGTTCCCTATGGGGAATTGATGGCGGCACTGTTCGATTTTGACCGAATTCGAGACTTTATCAAGGGCGGCAATTTTCGGATGTGTATCGATTCGATGCACGCCGTCACCGGCCCCTATGCGAAGGCGATTTTTGAAACGCAACTGGGCGCACCGGAAGGCACAGTGATCAATGGTGTGCCCCTCGAAGACTTCGGCAAGGGCCATCCTGACCCGAATTTGGTCTATGCCAAGGAGTTGGTGGATGTGCTGTTTGGGGACAATGCGCCGGACTTTGGGGCAGCCTCGGATGGGGACGGCGATCGCAACATGATCCTCGGTCGTCACTTCTTCGTCACCCCCAGCGATAGCCTCGCCGTCCTCACCGCCAACGCCACCCTCGTACCGGGCTACAAAGACGGCCTCGCCGGAGTCGCCCGCTCGATGCCCACCAGTGCCGCCGTCGATCGCGTCGCCGCCAAACTGGGCATCGACTGCTACGAAACCCCCACCGGCTGGAAATTTTTCGGCAACCTCCTCGATGCGGGCAAGGCGACCCTCTGCGGCGAAGAAAGTTTCGGCACGGGGTCGAACCATGTGCGAGAAAAAGATGGCCTCTGGGCGGTGCTGTTCTGGCTGAATTTGCTGGCGGTGACAGGCAAATCCGTGGAGCAGTTGGTGACGGAACATTGGCAAACCTACGGCCGCAATTTCTATTCTCGCCACGACTATGAAGAAGTGCCCGCCGCACCGGCCAATGAACTGATGGCGCGACTCCGGGCGGGTTTGGCAACAATGCCGGGAACCCAACTAGGGCCCTACACCGTGGACTATGCCGATGACTTTAGCTACACCGATCCGGTGGATGGCTCGGTGAGCGACAAGCAGGGGATTCGCATCGGCTTTACCGATGGGTCGCGGATTGTGTTCCGCCTCTCCGGGACGGGAACGAAGGGCGCAACGTTGCGGGTTTACATCGAGAGCTACGAGCCTGATCCAGCCAAGCATGGCCAGGAGACCCAAGCCGCGTTAGCCGATTTGATTTTGGTTGCGGAACAGGTGGCGAAAATTCAGGAGTTCACCGGGCGCGATCGCCCCACCGTGATCACCTAGCTCTGAAAAATTGGGGCGCGATCGCGCCCCAATTTTTCAGATTCAGCTCCCCGCTTGAGCCATGGAACTATTCAACGAACGGCGGGCGATCTTGGGGCGATCGCTCAACGCATCATCATCCGGCGGGGGAAGATGCGGTTGGGGTTGATGGTGGTGGTGGCTTCGGCGAGGTCGAGGGTGCGGAGACGGTGTTGGCGGGCGTTGACTTGGTAGACGCGCTGACGGGTGAGGTCGAGGCCCGTGAGCCAGCCGCTTTGGCGGTGATAGGCTCCGGTGTCGATGTCGAGCCAGCCGGGGCCTTGGGCGAGTTTACCGGGCATCACACCGGGAAGGGTGAAGGTGATCGTGTGGCCGGTGATGATCAGTTTGTTTTC
>CAZCWE010000387.1:0-1354 GCA_964502285.1 uncultured Spirulina sp.
CCCGCTGTTGGTGATTACGATGGGGGTGATGCTGTCACCGCTGCGGCGGTTAATTTCTCAGGCCATCACCTCGACCTTAGAAGAAATGGTGAACACGGTGGCGACCACGAGTGAAGAGATGGCGAGTGTGGCGGTGAAGCAGGATAGCGTCGCGGCTCAACAGGCATCGTCGGTACAGGAAACCACAACGACGATGAATGAATTGGAGGTCTCGTCTCAAAAATCGTCGCAGCAGGTTGCGTCGGTGGTGAATCGGGCCCAAGAGGTGTTTGAGTTGGCGCAACAGGGCAGCCTGACGGCCAGTCGTACCTTAGCGGAAATTAATCATCTGCAAACAACGGTGGCGGAAGTGGTGCAACACAATCAACAACTGATCGAACAGTCTGAGGCCATTGAAAGTATTTCTCGGCTGGTGGATGATATTGCCCTACAAACGAATATGCTGGCGTTAAATGCCTCGATTGAGGCGGTGCGGGCTGGGGAGCAGGGTCGGGGGTTTGCGGTGGTGGCGACGGAAATCCGGAAACTGGCGGAACAAACCCAAACCTCTACGCAAAATATTAATGGGCGGATTAAAGCGATTCAACAGGTAATTCAGACGACGGTGGCGATCGCTGACCAAAGTACCCAAAGCGTGAAGCTCAGTGTGTCCCTGACCCGCGAAACGTCGCAAACCTTTGAAGGGGTCAACCAGGCAATTGGCGATGTGGTGCTCAGTGGTCAACAAATTGCCCAAAGTATTGCCCAGGAAGCCCTAGCGATCGCGCAAGTGGTCGATGCAATGAATCAAATTAATCAAGGGGCCCAGGAAACCGCCTGGGGCATCAGCCAAACTAAACAAGTCACCCAAAAGCTCAATGAAACCACCCTAAATCTCCAAGCCCTAGTCTAAGCTGCAATCCCGACTGCAATCATCCATTCTCAATTCCACGGTATGCCCATGTTTATCGAAGACGAAGAGCTCCGGAATCTTTATAAAACCGCGAGTGAAGAGCACTTGCAAAAACTCGAAGCAGGCCTCCTTCAGCTCGAAAAACAACCTGATCAACTGGCTTCCCTTGATGAACTGATGCGCGAAGCCCACAGTTTAAAAGGGGATTCCCGGATGTTGGGGGTGAATGCAGTGGAGAAGTTGATCCACCAGATGGAGCATACCCTGGGGGAAATTCAGCGGGGTGAGGTGGTGGTGACCCCGGAGTTGAGCGATCGCTTCTACCACGGCCTCGACGCGATTCAAAAACTCGTCACCGAAGCCGTCACCGGCGACCCCAGCGGCGTGGACACCTTCCACGTCCTCGCCCAACTGATGGGAGCCGCCCCACCCCCCACGGCGGACACAGCGGAGCAAGTCGCT
>CAZCWE010000387.1:1364-4321 GCA_964502285.1 uncultured Spirulina sp.
CGTACCCCAGCCCGACCCTGACCCCATCCCCCCAGAGGACGACCCCGAACCGGATGCTGACCCCATTGAACCGGAAATCGTCGCCGCAGAGCCCGCCCCTGCCCCGCTGACCACCACCACCACCGTCACCCCGATTGCCACCTCCCACTCGCACCCCGTAGACCGGAAAACCGGAGCCGAACCCTACCGCATCGAAACGATCCGCGTTGCCACGAGTCACCTCGATAACCTGATTACCCAAACCGGGGAACTCACCGTCACTAAAATTCGGATTGCCCATGTGGCATCGGAACTGGATGCGGTGGTGAGTGCCTGGGAAGAACTCAAAACCCGGGCCGGGGCTCAAAATACTGAAGTGAATCAGGCCCTGACCGAACGTTTAGATAGTTTGCTGCAACAGTTGAAACTTTCGACTCAAGAAAATGCAACGCGGTTGGACATGATTGCCAACAACCTCGAAGATCAGATTCGGACGTTGCGCCTGTTGCCCCTGTCGAATATTTTTCAACTCTTTCCGCGTATGGTGCGGGACTTGGCAAAACAGCAGGCGAAGCAGATTGATCTGGTGATTGAAGGGGGAGAAACGACGGCGGATAAGCGCATTCTCGAAGAAATGAAAGATCCCCTGATGCATATTATTCGGAATGCCATTGACCATGGGGTGGAATCACCGGGCGATCGCACCCAGGCCGGTAAACCCCCCACCGCCACGATCCACCTCCGAGGCCACCAAACCACCAGCAATGTGGTGATCGAAGTCAGCGATGATGGCCGCGGCCTCGACCTTGACCGGATTAAGCGCAAAGCGATCGAGCGCAACCTCCAAACCGCCGAAGAACTCCAGATGATGACACCGGGCCAGATCTATAACCTGATTTTTACCCCCGGTTTTTCCACCCAAACCCTGATCACCGAAGTCTCTGGGCGCGGTGTGGGCCTTGATGTGGTACAAACCAACGTCGAACGCCTCAAAGGGTCGATCCAGGTGCAATCCACCCCCGGCCAGGGTACGACCTTCCGGATTCAACTGGGGACAACCCTCGCCACTGCCAATGTGCTGTTGGTGGATGTGGCGGGGCTGACCCACGCGCTGCCGGTGGAATTTGTGGAAACGTCGTTGCTGATAGACCCCGACAATATTTTTACCGTAGAAGGGCGCGACACGATCGCCCTCGACAACCAAGCCATCTCCGTGGCCCATTTAGCCCAACTGCTCGAACTCGAAACCCTCGCCCCCCGCTCCGAAACGAAACGCACCTTACCCTGTGTCTTGCTGCGCATTGGGGAAGAGCGGTTTGGGCTATTTGTGGATCATCTGATTGACACCCAGGATGTGGTGTTAAAACCCCAAAGTCAGCTCCTGAAGCGGGTGCGCAATGTTGCCGGGGCGACGATCTTGGGAACGGGGCAAGTCTGTATGATTCTCAATCCGACGGATCTGCTGAAATCGGTGCAGCGCAACCAACGGAATGCGATCGCCCCCCGCGCCACCGCCCACACCAGCCCCGTCTCGCAAAACCGCGCCACCATCCTCCTCGCCGAAGACTCGATTACGATTCGCACCCAGGAAAAGCGTATTCTAGAAGGAGCCGGTTACACCGTAGTCACCGCCGTGGATGGTCTTGATGGGTTTAACAAGCTGAAAACCGGCCAGTTTGATGCCGTGATTAGCGATGTCCAAATGCCCAACCTCGACGGCCTCCAACTCGCTCGCCGCATTCGTGAGCACGCCGAATACAACGAAATTCCGATCATTTTGGTCACCTCTCTCTCCTCAGAAGAGGATCGTCGCCGGGGTGCGGAAGCCGGAGCCAGTGCCTACATCACCAAAGGCACGTTTGATCAAGAAGTGTTACTTGAAACCTTACAGCGTCTTGTTTAGTTTGGTGTTCCCCTTACTCCCATAACCCCTATGCGCACTCGTGTCTTGCTCGTTGAAGATTCTCTCATTGCCCAAGCCATTCTCAAACGACTTCTCAATGCATCGGGGGTGGTGGAAGTGGTGGGAGTGGCCAAAACCGGACTCGAAGCTCTTTCGCTGATTCCCAGGGTTAATCCCGATGTGATCTGCACCGATTTGCACATGCCCCAAATGAATGGCTTGGAATTTACCTACGAGGTGATGGCCAAGACCCCGATCCCGATTTTGGTGATCAGTGCGTCGGTGCAGGAGGAAGACACCAAGAATGTCTTTGAACTGCTCGATGCGGGGGCGGTGGATATTTTTCCGAAGCCCCGTGTCCAAGAAATCAGTGAGTATGAGGCGATTAAGGTGGCCCTCGTCCGGAAAATTCAGGTGTTGTCGGGGGTGCATGTGTTTACCCGCCATCGCAAAAGTGCCCGCCTCCCGGCTCCTATGCCGGCCGCGCTGCCGATGATGCCGCAGTCGGGTGGGTCTTTGGGTGCGCCGCCGCTGAGTCTGGGGCGGGTCAAGATGGTGGCGATCGGGGCTTCGACGGGGGGGCCTCAGGCCTTGAAGACGCTTTTGGGGGCATTGCCGGCTAATTGGTCAACGCCGGTGGTGGTGGTGCAGCATATTAGCTATGGGTTTTTGCAGGGGTTGATTGATTGGTTGAGTATGTATTGCAAAGTGCCGATCCAGATTGCGGTGCAGGGGGAATATCCGAAGGCGGGGGTGGTGTATTTTCCGCCGGAGCAGTTGCATTTGGAGATTGACCGTCAAGGCCAGTTCCGCCATTCTGCGCAGCCGAAAGTGGATGGTCATCGGCCCTCGGTGACGGTGACGATGGAGTCGTTGGCGCAGTATTATCGCTCGGCGATGGTGGGGGTGTTGTTGACGGGGATGGGGCGAGATGGGGCGGCGGGGATGGCGGCGATCGCTCAAGCGGGGGGCCATACCATTGCCCAAGATGAAGCGAGTTCGGTGGTGTTTGGGATGCCGAAAGAAGCGATCGCCCTCAATGCTGCCCGCCAAGTGCTCCCCATTGACCAAATTG
>CAZCWE010000388.1:0-4297 GCA_964502285.1 uncultured Spirulina sp.
AATTTGATCCGCCGTTTCCTCCGACAAATTTGCCGCCAACGGAATCCCACTATCTTGCACCCTGAGGGTCGTCAGTAACGCCTCCGCCTCTTGAGTCAGGGGACGGGCTAACTGCTGCGCCACCGCCTCACGGCTGGTTTGGAATTGATTGGGGTGGGCGTAGAGTGTATAGACGAGGCGATCGGTGGCCAAAATATTCCCGGCTCGATCCACGATTTCGCGGCGGGGAATATAGGGGCGCATATAGGTCATCTGCTGACTCCGCGCCTGTTCCATCAAGGCGGAAGCTCGCAAAATCTGCAACCGATACAGATTCAAACCCAACCCCCCTAAACTCACCGCCAACAGACCCCACACCATCCACAACCGCCGGGGCTGAAGACGGTAGGGGCGCGGGGTTAAGGGCGGAGTTGGGGAGTCAGCCAGAGATGAAGGTTCCGTAAAATCGGGATTGGACATAGGGCAGGCAGGGCCTTAATAGCCCAGGGGTGCATCTGCGGTGAAACTGACTAAGGGGGTGGTGGGAGTGGCGACGGGTTGAACTGGTTGGCCCGTGGCTTTGGGGAGAAAGATGGTGTTAGCCGGACTGGGGGCCACGAGGTTATTTTCGGGCGCAGTGGCCTGTTGGGCTAATTGGTTTTTCATCAACTCGTTGGCGGTGGTGAGTTCGCGTTTTTCCCGTTGGAGTTGTTCGAGTTGGCGAAAATCTTCGCTCCAGGCCTGTTGGATGTACACTGTGGAGCCGTAGACCATGAGGACAGCGGTGGCGAGGCAAAAGGTGAGGATGGATGAGCCTTTTTGAATGACTAAGAGGGTGCGTAACCAGAGGGGCGTTTTGGGGGCTGGGGTCTGGCGGGCACGGCGGACGGTTTGGGGCGAGGTTTGGGCGGGGGCGGGGTCAACGAGGGTGAGGGGGGGGGGAAAAAAGGGGGGGGGGGGGGGGGGGGGGTGTTGGGTTGCGCGATCGCAGCCGCCCGTTGCATGGCAGGATGACGAATGACTTTGCCACTATCCACGGCGGCGGGTTCACGGAAGGCACGCGGTACATCCGAGCGTTGGGCAGTGGCAACACGGCGACGGTGCGATGCCCGATGGGAGGGATAGCGTTGGGCAGAAGCGATCATAGTCAATCCTTCGATGTACTGGCAAGTAATGATTTCTATTCTAATGCGCCCCCATCCTATCATTGGATTCAGGGAACGGGGCGGTTTTTGCGATTCAGATCAGGAGCAGGCCGGGCAAGAATCTCTAGATTAGCCCTGCGCAGAGAAAAATGGAGACCGAAACAATCATGCTGCTTTTACAATTCAGTACATCCCATTATTGCCGCAAAGCGCGGCTCCTGCTGGGCTGCAAGGGGATCGACTATCGCGTCGAAAACCTGACACCGGGGGCGCATATTCTCCGCCTCAAACCGTTGACGGGCTTAACGACTGTGCCGGTGCTCTGCCCATCGGGAACGACGGAGAGCGCGATCGCAGATTCCACCGCCATCGCCCACTATCTCGAAGCACATTACCCCGATCCCCCGTTGTTTTTCGGCGATCCTGAGCGCGATCGCCAGGTGCGCTGGCTCGAAGATTGGCTTGATGAAAGCATTGGCGTGGCGACCCGTTTTGTCTATTACGACTATCGCGCCCACGCAGGCAAGCACCTCGATACCTCTTGGGTGAATGGCCTGGTGATTCAACTGGTGTGTCGTCAGTACAACATCAATGCCGCAGCGGTGAAGCTGGCGCGGCAACGGTTAGATCTGGCGTTAAATCAGGTGCTCACCCCCTGGCATCAGGGGCCGTTTTTAGTGGGCGATCGCTACACCCTCGCCGATCTCACCGCCGCCGCCCTCTTGGCCCCGTTAGCGATCGTCCCCGCCTACCTCGAAACCTACCCCTGGCTCTGGGAACGGATTGCGGCGGTTCATCACCATTGCGGCGAACCCTTACCCCCACAGCCATCCTGAGCCGGCCAATTTGCCCCAAGATCTAGGTTTCATCGGCTGGGGGTAGCTTGTGTTGCTTGATTTCCGCCTTGTAGCGTTGCAGTTCTTCCTCCAGTTCCGTGATGCGGCGATCGCGCACCTGCACCTGTTTGTAATCCTGCATCGCGCTAATCTGGCGCTGCAACTTCACCCAGAGGCTAAACAACCAGGCCAAGGTCGCCCCCGCCCCCATCGTGATCAGCAGTTCAATGGCCAAGGGGGCTTCGACAGTTTTCCCCGGCAACAGTTGCACCGTGATCGGGTTGGTATTTTCTAAACAGAAAAAGGCGATCGCTAAACAAATCAAAAAAATCAAGACAAAATTCACTTGGCGCATCATAAAAATCTCCTCTCCAACATCTCAGCAACAATCGAACCAGCCGCGCAGCCAACCGCTCCCCCTCAATTCTAAAACCTCGGCCCGGCTACATCGCCCCATGGGCTTGATCCTACGTTTACAACGCACTTTGGATTGCCGTTTGCGCCTCTGGACTATTGAGAAAGCCCAGAAATGCCGTCACAGCAGGGTTCGACGGATTTTTATACACATAAAACAAGGTGCGCTGATAGGGATAGGCTGGCTGACTGGGATTCAGGTTATTAATTGGCACAATCCGCACCGTTTGCTGATTTTCCACTTGGGCCGCCGTCGCATAGCCGATCCCCGTCATTTGCAACTGTTGCAGCATCCCGGTGGTTTCGTCCCGCTCCATCGTCACCACATTGGCCCCGCTGGCCTCCTGGCCGCCTAAAACCACCTCCTTAAACGTGGCATAGGTTCCACTCACCGCTGGACGATTCAAGGCCCGTATCGGCTGCTCCGGCCCGCCCACTTGAGACCAGTTCGTGATTTGCCCGGTGTAAATGCCCTGGATTTGCGCCTGGGTTAACCCACCTCGGTAGGGGTTATCGATACTCACTACAAAGGCCAATTGATCCGGCGCGACGGGCACAGTCTGCAAGCCTTGGTTTTGTTCCTCTGGGGTGAGGGGACGAGAAGCGGCGGCGATATCCACTTGACCGGCGATGACGCCTTCAATGCCTTTGCTGGTGCCCTGGGCTTGGATGGTGGTGGTGGCGTTGGGAAATTGGGCTTTAAACGCATCGGTGAGGGCTTTGTTGATTTTGGCCATGCTGGTTGAGCCGTCGATCCAGAGTTGCGTCCCGGCGGGGACTTCGGTGGGGACGGGGAAGGTGTTCGACGCAGCACTACCGGCAGGAGGGGGGGCCGGGGCGGCAGGATTGGCGTTGGGGTCGGTGGCGGTGCCTGGGATGGGGCTAATGCCGGTGCGTTGGGTGAAAAACCAGATGCCGCCCCCGACAATACCGGCGGTGACGAGCAGGGCAAGGATGAGGGGGAGGGTTTCGTTTTTTTGGGTCATGATTGAGAGTCGTGCTGAGGGTTTAGGGTGTGACAGGGACAAACTCATAGCCAAACTGGGTTCTGGTTCCTGGCTCAATGGTGACCAGTTGGACGGCTTGGTTACGATCGCCCGATGGCAAAAACTTGATTTCGCCTTGGGTTCCATTTGTAAAGGTGTTGGCGAGGAGCGCGTCTTTTAAGCCGCTGCGACTGGGGGCGATCGCAATCCCTTGGGCCAAGGCCTGAACCGCATCGTAGGCCATGGCCGTGCGCCAATTGACATCCCCGCCCCACAGTTCCCGCGCCGCCTGGGGAAACGTGGCATCCGGATCGCCCAAAATATGCCACGGGACGGCTAGCACGATGCCCGTCCCCGCCTCACCGGTCGCCAACAGTTCCGGTTTATAGGCACTATCCCCCGCCAGGATCGGCAATGCCCCTTGATTGGCCGTGACCACCGCCACCATTTGGTCAAACACTGCTGAATTGGGTGCGAGCATCAGGGCTTCCGCCCCATTCGCTCGGGCCATATTCAAGGCCGCTTCGGCGTTAAAGTCCGGCGCGGTGAAATTAAATTCCGCCACAATTTCCCCCCCTTGGGAGGCGAGATCCGTCACAAAGACATCGCGCAACGATTGGCTATAGTTACTCTCTGCATTGTAAAAAACTGCCGTTTTGGTGGTTTGGAGGGTATCTAGTTGGTAGCGGGCGAGGGCACTCCCAGCGAAGCGATCGCTCGGTACGGTGCGAAAAATATAATTCCCGGCCGTCGAGAGGGCCACCGAGGTGCTCGTGGGCGAAATCATCACCAACTGCCCCACCTCATACACTGCCGCCCCCGCTAGGGAACTGTCACTGCCAAAATGTCCCACCACCGCCAGCACCTCCGGCCGATCGACCAACCCTTGGGCCACCGCTGCCACCACGTCAGGATCATTATCGTCATTCACCACCAG
>CAZCWE010000389.1:0-4290 GCA_964502285.1 uncultured Spirulina sp.
TAGACTGGGAATCCCCACGCCTTTAGGCTGGGGAGGATGTCAATGAAAAATCACTACGTTTTGATTGGATCACCACAAGCTATTGGGCTGGGTTTAGAGGGAGGGAGGCGTAAGTCTACACTTCTCCGAGGCTGTCGCGGTTGATTAGAGAAGCCCGCGCTGGATACAGAGCATCAGCGTCGGGTACTTCACAATGGTCGTATGCAATTGTTCACAACACGCCCATTCTTCCTCGGTTTGGGGAATCCTATCCCATTTGCTGTATGTCTGTGTTTCCTCAAAAACCCGCCCTTTGGCAAGTTTGGCTGATTTTAATCCTGGGGGTGATGGCCGTCGCCACCTCGGCCCCCATTATCCGGGTCGCCTTGGCCAGTGCGGCAACCCAGGGGTTGGGGTTTAGTTTATTTTTAGCGGCGACTCGGTTGGTGATGGCCAGTGTCTTCCTCGTGCCCGCTTGGCGATCGCTGCCCGTGCAGACGGTTTCCGGAGCAACCTGGGGCTATGCGATCGCCGCCGGGTGCTGTCTCGCCCTCCACTTCGCCACCTGGTTCACCTCCCTGTCCTTCACCTCCATCGCCGCCTCCACCGCCCTCGTCACCACAAATCCGGTGTGGGTGGCCCTGCTCAGTTGGCTCTGGTTCGGACGACGGCCCACCGGCTTAACCGTCGGGGGAATTGCGATCGCGCTCACGGGCGGCCTTGTCGTCGCCTGGGGCGGTGCGCAAGGCGATGCCTCAGGAACCGCGCCCCTCCTCGGTGATGCCCTCGCCCTGGTGGGGTCTTGGATGGCGAGTCTATACTTTATGCTCGGTCGCGAAGCCCAGCGGCGCGGTTTGAGCATTGGTCAATATGTGGCGATCGCCTATGCCGTCGCTGCGATCGTGCTCGTTCCCCTTCCCCCTTTCTTCCACATTTCCTACCTCGGCTATCCGCCCCTGGTCTACCTCTGCATCCTCCTCATGGCCATCCTGCCCCAACTGATCGGCCACACCGTGATCAACTGGTCAGTAACCCAAATCTCCCCCACCATCGTCACCCTCGCCATCCTCTTTGAACCCATTGGCTCTAGCTTCATGGGTTGGCTCCTCTTCGGCGAAATTCCCGGCCTCTTTGTCCTCCTCGGCGGCGCAATTTTACTAATCGGCGTTGCCATCTCGATCCTCGGCGATCGCCAAACCCCCACCTCCAAATCCACCTAACTCTGTTTTGCTTCAGAAAAGGGTGAAACGGGTCAAACTGTTCGAGATCTCAGATCAAGATCATGGGAGTGTGAGCCTCTGGCGCACTCGCACAGAGCAATCCGACCTTCACCCTCTGCTTTGGGTCATGACCCCGGATTTTGGAGCAGATAACAGCGCGATCGCACCCGCTCAGCAAAAAACTTCAGCCGAAACTGAAGTTTTTGAGGGGATATGCTTAAAACTGGCTTAAAAATCGGAGCGGCGGGATTTGAACCCACGACCCCCACTACCCCAAAGTGGTGCGCTACCAAGCTGCGCCACGCCCCGATGGCAATCTTTCAATTGCGCTTAACAACTGTAGCATAACACATGGATTTTGAGCAATTTCCCCCAAAAAAAGAAGCTGGCTTAAGCCAGCTTCTTTTTTTTGAAAGCGTGATGTTTAGGGAGCGATCGCCGTCAGCAACGCGCTCCCTAGGCGCTCGGAGGCTTAGTAGTCGAAGTCACCGCCGCCAGCACCAGCCGCCGCTTTATCTTTTTCCGGCTTGTCCACAACGATGCACTCGGTGGTCAAGACCATGCCCGCGATGGATGCGGCGTTTTGCAGCGCACTCCGGGTCACTTTGGCAGGGTCAACCACACCGGCATCGAACATATCAACAAACTCGTTGGTCGCGGCATTGTAGCCAACGTTGAAGTCCTTCTCTTTGACGCGCTCGGCAATCACAGCACCGTTTTGACCGGCGTTTTCTGCAATCCGCTTCAGGGGAGCCAACAGCGCACGAGACACGAGCATCGCACCGGTCAACTCTTCATTTTTCAGGGTTTCAGTGGCCCAGGCTTCGAGTTGAGGCGCGAGGTGAGCGAGGGTCGTACCACCACCGGGGACGATGCCTTCTTCCACCGCCGCTTTGGTGGCGTTGATTGCGTCTTCGAGGCGCAGTTTGCGGTCTTTCATTTCGGTTTCCGTCGCAGCACCGACTTTGACCACAGCCACACCACCGGAGAGTTTGGCCAAACGCTCTTGGAGTTTCTCTTTGTCGTAGGAGGATTCGGTTTCCTCGATTTGGCGGCGAATTTGGTCGCAGCGGGTTTTCACTGCGACTTCGTTGCCGTCGGCGACGATGGTGGTGTTTTCTTTGGTGATCGTGACGCGGCGGGAGGTGCCGAGCATTTCGAGCTTGGTGGCGTCGAGTTTGAGACCTGCATCTTCGGTGATCAGGGTTCCGCCCGTGAGCACAGCGATGTCTTCGAGCATTTGCTTACGGCGATCGCCAAACCCAGGCGCTTTCACCGCAGCCACGTTGAGGATACCGCGCAGACGGTTCACAACCAAGGTGGCGAGGGCTTCTTTCTCGATGTCTTCAGCGACGATCATCAGGGGCTTGCCGGAGCGGGCCACCTGTTCGAGGACGGGGACGAGATCTTGCACCAAGGCAATTTTTTTGTCGGTGATCAAGATGTAGGGGTCTTCGAGCACCGCTTCCATGCGTTCGGTGTCGGTGACGAAGTAGGGGGAGATGTAGCCTTTGTCAAAGCGCATCCCTTCGGTGATCTCCAGTTCGGTGATCATCGATTTGCCTTCTTCGAGGGAAATCACGCCCTCTTTGCCCACTTTTTCCATGGCTTGGGCAATCATTTCGCCCACTTCTTCGTCATTCCCAGCGGAGATGGAGCCCACTTGTGCGATCGCTTTCGTATCTGCGATTTCACGAGACTGCTCTTTAATCCGACCGACGAGGAATTCCGTGGCGCGATCCACACCGCGCTTCAGGGCGATGGGGTTCGCACCGGCTGCCACGTTGCGCAGGCCTTCTTTGACCATGGCGTGGGCCAAAACCGTTGCGGTGGTGGTTCCGTCCCCAGCCACATCGTTGGTTTTCGAGGCCGCTTGACGAATCAAGGATACCCCGGTGTTTTCGATGTGGTCTTCGAGTTCGATTTCTTTCGCGATCGTGATCCCGTCATTGACGATTTGAGGTGCGCCAAATTTCTTTTCGAGAACCACGTTCCGACCTTTGGGGCCGAGGGTTACGGCTACGGCTTCTGCCAACAGGTCAATCCCTTTTTCGAGAGCGCGACGCGCTTCTTCGTTGTAAATAATGCTCTTAGCCATAGTTCTTTCTACGTCCTTTCAGAGTTGCAGTGAGTTAGATGGAAATGCGGTGAAACGAGTCGAATCCTAGGCCACGGAGGCAAGGATGTCTTTTTCCGACAACAGCACGTATTCTTCGCCGTTGAGTTTGATGTCGGTGCCGGCGTATTTGGAGTAGAGAACGCTGTCACCCACTTTCACTTCCACAGCCACGCGGTTGCCGTCTTTGTCGAGTTTGCCGGGGCCCACAGCGGCAACGGTTCCCACTTGGGGCTTTTCTTTGGCAGTGTCGGGGAGGTAAATGCCGCCGGAGGTTTGTTCTTCACTGGGGCTCACTTTGATGAACACGCGATCGCCCAAAGGATTAACAGTAGAAACATTGATGGTTAAAGCAGCCATGTAAAAGCCTCCATAAGAGATTGAGATACTGGATCGGGGTGGAGTGGTGTCGTTTTGGCGTTAGCACTCTCACCTCACGAGTGCTAATTTAACGAACGGCGTGATCCCCTGGCAACTCGTTTCGGGGTAGTGTTTACCGTACTCACGCCCCCACCCCGATCGCTCCCCGCTGGGCCATGGCCTCAATCTTTGCCTATGATGACGACAGGTTAACGTCTGCGATCGCACCTCACAAAGCACTAAACCGAGGTCTAACCGAGGTCGAAGCCCGTCCCCCTAGACTTCACATCATCTACCCCCTGTTTTTGATAGCCCCTCATCCTATGAACTCAGCCCCCCGCCTCATGTTGTTCGACCTGTCGGTCTTTGGTCATCACCCGTCCTATATGGAAACGCTGATCACCTACTGGCATCAGCAGCAGTTGCCCGGCTGCTTGGATTTTGTCGTGTCGTCGCGCTTTCCAGAGGTGCATTCGGAAACGATCGTCTATGCCCAAGACCTGGGAGGCGATCGCATTCAATTCCACCCGATTACCGCCGCCGAAGAAGCCGCCCTCAGCCCCCGCACCAACGGCTGGACAAGGGCCAAACGCAACTTTGATGAATGGCAACTGT
>CAZCWE010000390.1:0-4287 GCA_964502285.1 uncultured Spirulina sp.
ATAAATTTTGCGGCGGGGATGGCTGGCCATACAGGTGATGATCCCATGGGCGATCGCTTCTAGCCTATGCTCGATTCTTCTCTTTGCGCAATCAAATGTTAAGAGTCCAGGGCGGCGAGGAGTTTGAGGTGGTCAAACACTGAAACGAGGGTGTTGGCGGTGATCATGCCGCTGGCGGCGACGGCGGGGACACCGATGCCGGGGAAGGTGGAATCACCGCAGCAGAGGAGTTTGGGGATGGGGGTATGGCAGCCGGGAAAAATGCCGGTTTGGGCGGAAATGGCGGGGCCGTAGGAACCGCGATCGCGCCTTAAAAAATGCCGATGGGTTAAGGGTGTGCCTTCGAGGACGAGGGAGCAGCGATCGCGCAAATCCGGAATCACCCGCTCCATCGCCTGCCACACCGGGGCGAGGCGTTCCCGTTTCATCGCCTCGTAGGCAGCACTGCCCCGCTCAAGATCCGCCCAGAGCTGAAAGGGCTCCGTGGCGGGGGTGTAGACGTGCAGCCCGTGGTGACCGGGGGGGGCGAGGGTGGGGTCAAGCACCGACGGCATCGAGAACACCACCACATTTTGCGGGTCAGTGACGCCACGATCCCAATCCGCGACGACAATGCCGTGACAATCGAGATCTGCCAAGCCTGACCCATCGAAGCCGAGATGGAGATGGAGAAAACTATCACAGGCCGGCGGTGGGGTGAATTTGGCTTGGAGCGTGGCATCGGACACAAGGCGCACGGTGTCCCAAATCGAGGCATTGGATGCGATCGCTTGCTTGGCGCGAATTTCCTCACCGCCCCGCAGCCGCACCCCCACCGCCTGCCCCGACTCGATCAGGATTTCCTCCACGGCGGCATTGCAACGCACTTCGCCCCCATGCTTCGTCACGCCGCGCACCAAAGCATCCACCAACGCCCCGCTGCCGCCGATAGGATAGTCCAACGCCACCCCCGGCCGATACCAATCGGCAAACATAAACGCCATTTCCGCCGTACTCGTGCCGCTAGCGGGGAAGCCGGAGAGGAGGAAGCAGAGGAGATCAAGCCAATTCCGCAGAAAGGCATCGGTGATCACGTCATCCACAACGCGGCTAAAGGGGGCCGTGATTTGACGGAATGCGCCGAGGTGGTCAAGGAGGTGATGGCCCGCACGGGCGAGGGTAAGGGGGGCAAGCCAATCCCACCGCCATGATCCCGGCGTAATCGCAGTCGCAGCCGCACCAAGGGGAGCCATCACCCGCTGAAGTTCGCGCCACTGTTGGACAGCGATCGCCCCGCGTAACTCCAACAACAGATCGCAAAACGCATCGGCCCCCACCGTGGCCCGAAAACCCCCCTCTGGTACATGACAATCCCAGCCGGTATAGGTGGCGCAGGGAACAGATTCGCCGAGAAGATGGAGCACCTGTTGGAGGGGATTACTCGATGGCCAGCGGGTCAGCCCGGAATGGAGCGACGGGCCCGAATCGAAGCAATAACCACCCCGTTGGAAGCTGTGGGCTGCGCCGCCGGGCTGGCTGTGGGCTTCACAGACGATAACCTCGCGGCCGTAATAGGCCAAAATTCCGGCACAGCAGAGGCCACCAATGCCGCTGCCAATGACAATTACATCGGGTTGACGCATGGGGGGACGGCTCCGGGGATGGGGTTAACAGCGAATTTCAGAATAATTTTTGTGTGCTGATTCAAGCAGTTCACATCCAGTTGAATGGCGATTAACGTGAGGTTTCATAACAAATTAACGATGTTCCAAAGGTTTCATTCCTACAATGGGAGTTAATTACAATCACTCTGGATCTGCTCCGTTGCTCAGTGATTACGATAAAACAAACTCTTTCCCGTTGTCTGCCCAAGCCCCAATGACCCAGACACGATCGCACTCATCCCTCACCCAAGGCCTGACCGCTGCCCAAGTTGAACTGAGTCGCAAAACCCATGGCTCCAATGTTCTCACCCCACCCCCCCGCGAACCGTGGTGGGTGTTGCTGTTGAGTAAATTTGAAGACCCGGTGATTCGGATTTTGATCATCGCAGCGGTGATTGCGATCGCCGTCGGGGCGATCGACGGCGAATTCATTGAAGGCCTCGGCATCTTAGTGGCCATTTTCCTCGCCACAATTTTGGCCTTTGTGAACGAATATCGCGCCAACCAAGCCTTTGAAATTCTCAATCACTACGTGGATGAAGCCAGGGTTCGCGTCATCCGTGACGGCCACCCCACCACCATTTCGCGCAAAGAGGTGGTCGTGGGGGATTGGATCTATGTGGAACAGGGCGAAGAAATTCCCGCCGATGGTGAGGTGATCGAAGCTGTCTCTCTGCTGATCAACCAATCCAAAATCACTGGCGAATCCGAACCCGTGCGCAAGTTCAACCGCCCAGAACTCGAAGCCGACGATCCTGCCGAATTCACCTACCCGCCCTACATGGTCTATCGCACCACGATTGTGGATCAGGGCAATGGGCTCTATGTGGTGAGTGCCGTGGGCGATCGCACCGAAATCGGCCAACTCGCCACGGCGATCGCCACCGTCGAAGCCGGCGAGGAAACCCCCCTCAACCAGCAACTCGAACGCCTCAGCGAATTAATTGGCGTGGTGGGGCTCTTCTTCGCTGCGACCATCTTTGTGGCCCTCTTTGTGCGGGGCCTGATCACCCAAGATCTGATCCTCAGCGGCAGCCAAGGCTATTTTCTGGGCGTGATCATCACCGCAGTTTTAGTGGCCTTGATTCCGGTCTGGTTGCCTGTTGTCTACGATGGCCTGCGGGTCGTCAATCGTGACCTTGTCGTCCCGCCCTGGCTCGAGGTGGATCAACTGCGAGGCTGGTTAAAAGCCTTAGGGGGAGGGCTTGCCATTTTGGGGCTGGGCGTAGGGTTGGGCACAAGCACCCAGATTTTACCGCCCCCGTCCGGGTTATGGCTGCCGCCCCATGTGGGTCAAATGTTGCTGGAATATTTCATGGTGGCCGTCACGATCATCGTGGTGGCTGTGCCGGAAGGGTTACCCATGAGCGTCACCCTCTCCTTGGCCTACAGCATGAAACGCATGGCCAAGAGTAATAACCTCGTGCGGCGGATGCACGCCTGCGAAACCATTGGCGCAGCGACGGTGATCTGCTCCGATAAAACCGGCACATTGACCAAAAACCAAATGCGCATCCATGAGGTCAATTTCCCCAGCCTCCACAGCCGCAGGTTGGCCGACTTGGACCAAGCGACCCGACTGATCGGGGAAGCGATGGCAGGCAATAGCACAGCGGATCTCGACAAAAAGCCGGGGACTGTGCCCACCGTGATCGGCAATGCCACGGAAGGGGCTTTGCTCCTGTGGTTGGATCAGCAAAAGCAGGATTATGTCAGTTTGCGGCGGGGCTTGGATATCAAGTTTCGCCTCTCCTTTTCCACCCAGACGAAATACATGGCCACCTTGGGACATTCTGCGGTGCTCAATGAGGAGATCATGCACCTCAAAGGAGCGCCAGAAGTGTTGCTGGCAAAATGCTCCCACATCATGACGGAATATGGGGTGTTTTCGCTCCATAACAAGCAACCGATCCGCGAGCTGTTGCACGACTACCAAGCGCGGGGGATGCGGACGTTGGGGTTTGCCTATACTCAGCTTCCAGCGAATTTAATGCAGCCCGATGAGAATAATCAGGCACTGCCAGCGACGCTCTGTTGGTTGGGGTTTGTGGCGATCGCTGATCCCCTCCGGGATGAAGTCCCCGATGCGATTCGAGGCTGTTTAGACGCAGGCATCCAAGTCAAGATCATTACCGGCGACTGCACCGAAACCGCCCAGGAAATCGCCCGCCAAATTGGGTTGTGGGACGATGACAGCGAACCGGATCAGCCCTACGCCCTGATGAGTGGCAAGGACTTTCGCGCCCTCTCCGATGCAGAAGCTCGCATCGCCGTCCAAGAGTTGAAAGTCTTGGCGCGGGCAGTGCCGTTGGATAAATTGCGCCTCGTGCGGTTGCTCCAAGACCAAGGCGAAGTGGTGGGAGTTACGGGCGATGGAACCAACGATGCCGGGGCATTAAAGCAGGCGAAAGTCGGCCTCGCCATGGGTAGCGGGACAGCGATCGCCAAAGATGCCAGCGACATCATCCTCCTGGATGACTCGTTCAAAAGTATTGTGAATGCGGTGGTCTGGGGGCGATCGCTCTACAAAAACATCCAACGCTTCATCCTTTTCCAGCTCACAATCAACGTCGTCGCCCTCGGCATTGCCCTCCTTGGCCCCTTTATCGGCATCTCCCTCCCCCTCACCGTCACCCAAATGCTC
>CAZCWE010000391.1:0-4276 GCA_964502285.1 uncultured Spirulina sp.
GCCGGGGCAGCATTGGGGTCAGCCGGGGCCGCGTTCGGATCGGCGGGGGCAGCATTGGGGTCAGCCGGGGCCGCGTTCGGGTCAGCCGGGGCCGCGTTCGGGTCAACCGCTACAGGAGCCGGCACAGGGTCTTCAGCGGCAAAGGGATTAATGGAATTGACAAATCCACAGCCAGCTAACAACGTCAGCCAGATAACGGTTAAAACCGGAGTTAATTGAGAGCGATTCATGGGCAATGCTGGGTAATAGAATGGTGGGCGATGAATCTGTAGGGCTATTTTAGCGGAACTCCTTAAATAATCGACAGTTTTGTCCTGAATTGCAAGGGATTCAGGCTAGGGTGAGGTTTGACGCTATCCGCAAGGCGACAACACTCGTCGAGAAGGGAGCCTACTTTCGCCTCGGTTCTGAATTGTTTTAACGTTATTAATGATGGTCCCGCAGTTCATGACCGTTGATTCTTCCTTTGACCTCAAACCCGACACCCCGCCCGCCCTAGCCCTGCCCACCATTCTCCGCTTGGGGCTGTTTAACCTCGGTTTGGGGCTGATGTCCGTGCTGACTGTGGCGGTGCTCAATCGCGTCATGATTAGCGAGTTGGGGATTCCCGGCTGGGTGACGGCGGGCGCGATCGCGATGCCCTATCTCGTCTCGCCGGCACGGGTCTGGTTTGGGCAACTCTCGGATTCGCGCCCGCTGTGGGGTCTCTATCGCACGGGCTATGTGCGGCTGGGGGTGGTGATGATGGGGGTGATGGTGTGGCTGGCGGTGCAAGTGGTGTGGCAGTTGGGGGGAGCCGTGGCCGCAGCGGGTCAATGGTCTTGGCAGGAGCCCGCGATTTTGGGGTGGGCGATCGCTCTCTGCGTCCTCTTTCTCGGCTATGGCTTGGCGGTAAGTGCCTGTTCGATTCCCTTCACGGCGTTGCTGGTGGATGTGTCGGACGAAAGCAAGCGATCGAAATTGGTGGCGATCGTTTGGTCAAAATTAATGGTGGGGATTGTCATCGGCGGCATCGGCGGGGCCATTTGGGGGAAAATCTTCATCCCCGAAGACCTCGGCAACCCCCTCACCACCCTCTACGGGCCGATCACGATGCTCTTCACCGTGGTTCCGATCATCTTTTTCGGCCTCGCCCTGATCGCCACCTGGGGCATCGAGCGCACCTATTCCCACTTTCAACGCCGTTCTGCGGGCAGCCACCGCGAGGATAGCGTCACCCTCAAAGACACGATCCGCCTCCTCACGGCCAACCGCCAAACCGGGATTTTCTTCAGTTTCCTGCTGATTTTGACCATTGGCCTGTTTCTCCAAGAGGCCGTTTTAGAACCCTACGGTGGCGAAGTGTTCGGCATGGCGATCGGGGAGACCACGGCCCTAAATTCGTTTTGGGGGATTGGGATTCTGATGGGCTATAGTGCCACAGGATTTTTTCTCATTCCCCGGTTTGGGAAAAAGCGGGTGACGAAATGGGGCTGTGCGTTGGTGGCGGTGTGTTTTGTGTTGATTATTCTGGCGGGATTTACCCAAGAGGCGCAAGTGCTGAAAGGGGCGATGGTTGTCTTCGGGATTGCGGCGGGAATGACTACGATTGGCTCAATTAATCTGATGCTGGATTTAACCACGGCGGAAACGGCGGGAACGTTCGTCGGGGCGTGGGGGTTATCGCAGGCGATCGCTCGCGGCCTCGCCATTTTTTCCGGCGGTGTGATCCTCGATGTCAGCCGGAGTATTTTCCAAATTCCACTCTTGGCCTATGGGGCGGTATTCCTGTTGCAGTCGATCAGTATGGTAATTGCGATCGCGCTCCTCGCCCGCGTCGACGTGGCAGAATTTCGCGCCAATACCCGCACCGTCCTCACCACCGCCATGGAAGCCGATTTGGACTAAAACGCTTGTAGGGTGGGCAATTGCCCACCCTACGCTGATTCGATCAATGTTCCCGTTTTGCCAACCTCCCCCTTAAAAAGGGGGATTGAGGGGGATTCCCCTTAGCAATGCGCTGCGTAAACGCCGTCAAGGAGTTGATTTAACGCCTTCACAGCGGTTTCGGTGGCGTTGATTGCTGCCGCTTGGTCGTCGGGAGTGGTGCAGAGTTTGGCGATCGCCTCCCGTGTCATTTGGCTGTGAACTTCGTCCGCCTGCTCGTGAACTTGGAAAAACGACAACGTCGCATCGCTGTCAATGCCGTAATACTCCTTCAGCCCCGCGATTTTCGTCGTGGACACTGCCGGGATTTGCGATTCATAGGCATAGAGTGCCGCCATCCCCACCGCCGGATTTTCCGAACGGGACAGGGTTTTGAGGGTTTGGACGGATGCTTTTGTCTCTTCGGCCGGTGCGTGGTTTAAGACCGCTTCGCGATCGACCCCCAAACCTTCGGCGAACCGTAGCCACAATTCCGGGTGATGGTTCGCGCCGCGTTCTTCTTCGATCAGGTTTTCGAGGAGCATTTGCCGCACGGACAAATCATCACAGGCCGCATGGGTCGCACTCACATAGGTGGGGAAGAAGTGGACTTGGTGATAATACTCCTTGGCGTATGCTTGGAGCGCCGTCAGGGTCAGTTTCCCTTCGTTCCAGAGTTGATAGAATTTGTGCTTCAGGAGGTGATGCTCGTCCACGATCGCATCGAGTTGAGCCAACAATTCTTGCTCGGTCATCGGTTTTTCGAGAGTGAACATAAGGCAGCCGTTGTCCTTTCGTGTTAAATATCGGCCAATGTATCACGACTCTCCGCAATTCTCCTGATTATGCCCACACCCAACCCTGCCCAAACCCCTCCCACGCCCCTGACCTCCGAAGCGGCCACCCTCGAACGGCTGCGCAAACTCACCCGCCTCCTGGATGAAGCGATCGCCATTCCCGGCACGGATATTCGCCTCGGCCTTGATCCCATCCTCGGCCTCCTTCCTGCGGCGGGCGACTACATCAGCTTGGGCGTTTCGGCCTATATCATTTGGCAGGCCTATCGCCTCGGCACGGCTCCCGCGACCCTGGGGCGGATGGTGGTGAACCTGCTCATTGATGCCTTTGTGGGAACCGTCCCGGCGGTGGGGGATATTTTTGATGTGGCCTGGAAAGCCAATGTGCAAAACCTCGCCCTCTTGGAAACCCATGTGGCCAGCGGGCCGATCCGAGAGCGGCGCGATCGCTGGTTTTTAGTCGCGCTGATCGTCGGGACGGGTGCGATCGTCATCGTCACCACCGGGATCTCGCTGCTGCTCCTGCGGGCGATCCTCTCCGGGCTGGCCGGAGCCAATTAAGAACCCCCCAGAGTTCGGTACACTTGAGGGTGTCATGGGCTACCCGCTGCACCCCTATCCTTGGCTTCAGCCCGTGAAGTTGATCCCTGTTGTCCCTCCCTGTCCCCATGACCATGAACCCCGCTGCAACATCTCCCCTCCAACGTCACCGCCAACAGTTTCCCGGCCTCGTCAACAAAGCCTACTTCAATTTTGGCGGCCAAGGGACGATGCCAAAAACCGCGATGGAAGCCATCTATCGCGCCTATGAATATGTGCAGCAACAGGGGCCCTTTTCGAGCAAAGTCAATGATTGGACGATGCAAGAAAGCGCAGCAACACGGGCAGCCCTCGCCACGGAACTCGGCACAGTCCCCGACACGATTACCCTCACGGAAAACGTCACCTCCGGCTGTAATATCGCCCTCTGGGGAATTCCCTGGCAAGCTGGGGATCACATCCTGATCACCGATTGCGAACATCCGGGCATCATCGCGATCATTAAAGAAATTGCGCGGCGGTTTCAGGTGCGCGTCTCCACCTGTCCCATCATGGCGACCCTGAACCGGGGCAATCCAGCCGTGGTGATTGATCAACACATTCAACCCAGTACCCGCTTGGTGGTGCTCTCTCATCTGCTCTGGAATACGGGCCAGGTGTTGCCCCTGTCGGAAATTGTCGAAGTCTGTCGGAGCCGGAGTACGAGCGATCGCTCAGTGCAATTGCTCGTTGATGCGGCGCAATCCGTGGGGTCAATGCCGCTGAATTTATTAGAATCTGGGGTGGATTTCTATGCGTTCACGGGGCATAAATGGCTCTGTGGCCCGGCAGGGGTGGGCGGTCTTTTCGTGCGTCCGGAAGCCCTCGACACGATCGCCCCCACCTATATCGGTTGGCGGGGGATCACCATGGACAGCACCGGCATGCCCACAGGCTGGAAACCCAACGGGACACGCTTTGAGGTGGCGACTTCGGCCTATCCGCTCTATGCCGGGTTACGGGCTGCGATCGCCACCCACGCCAAATGGGGAACC
>CAZCWE010000392.1:0-4272 GCA_964502285.1 uncultured Spirulina sp.
TGACCTAACTTGTGATCGATCCCCCTAAATCCCCCTTGAAAAGGGGGACTTTGAACGGCTCCCCCCTTAACAAAGAGGGGCTGGGGGGGATCGGCGAGAGTGTGAGAACTTGGGTAGCCGTTTGTGTATAGCAGTGGATAAGTTTGTTAGGACATTCAAGCCGCGCACCTTGAGCCTGCGGTGCAGTGAGCTTGCCGAACTGTCGTTGGCAAAGCCTTCCGTTAGGGATAGGGTAAGCGGCTGGGCTATCTCCTGCGGAGACGCGGAGCGAACGACGACCTTCAGCCCTCAGTAGTCTCATTTTATTAACAAATGTTAGATGTCCTAACCTTTCCGGCTACTGCCATAAGCAGTAGCCTGTGGGAGAGGGCACTACATCCCCATGATTTCGTAGCCCGAATCCACATAGAGAATCTGACCCGTCACGCCACTAGCCAGATCGCTACAGAGGAATGTGGCCGCGTTGCCCACTTCCGTTTGGGTGACGGTGCGGCGCAGGGGGGCGGTTTCTTCCACATGGTGGATCATGTCGAGAATGCCCCCCACAGCGGAAGATGCCAGGGTGCGAATCGGCCCCGCTGAGATGCCATTGATCCGAATATTTTGGGGCCCTAATTCCGCCGCCAAATAGCGCACGGACATTTCTAAGGCGGCTTTTGCCACCCCCATGACGTTGTAGTTGGGGATCACCTTCACCCCGCCGAGATAGGTGAGGGTAACGATCGCACCCCCAGAATTGAGCAACGGTCGCGCTGCCTGGGCGAGAACAGGCAAAGAATAGCTGCTGATTTCCAACGCGGTTTTAAAACCATCGCGGGATGTGTTGATAAATTCTCCGGTTAAGTCCTCGCGTTGGGCAAAGGCGAGACAGTGGATCAGAATGTCGAAATTACCCCAAGTTTCTTTTACGGTTTCAAAAGCCGCCGCCACCTGGTCATCATTTTGGACATTACAGGGGACAAACACCGACGGATTCAACGGTTCAACGAGGGTGCGCACTTTTTTTTCAAACTTGCCGGCATCATCGGGAAGGTAGGCGACACCAATTTCGGCCCCGGCGGCGTGGAGTTGTTGGGCAATCCCCCAGGCGATGGAGCGATTGTTGGCGATGCCCGTCACCAAGGCTTTTTTTCCAGTTAAGTCTAATAGCATAGTGGTTTCCTAAATAATCACAATCAGGCGCAAAATTCCTGCATCGCAGCCCAGTATTCTAGGGTATCAGGCTTGGGTGACGCGATCGCGGGCGTTAAAATCAGGGGCAACCCCGTTGGAAAAGTCCCGATGCTAGAACTGTTGGCCTTAAGCGTTTTCTTAAATCCCGAAGCCCCGCCCTACCAAGTCAATCCGGGCCAGGGTTACGATGGCGTGGTGTTGCTGAACATTGACGGCGACCGCACCGTCTGCACCGGCGCACTCCTCGCTAGCGGTCGCCACATCCTCACCGCCGCCTCCTGTTTTGAAACCCAGCCCCCCGGCATTCCATCCCGCACCGCTGACCCCAATCGTGTCGCCGTCACCTTCCATCTCCTCGCCACCACTGACCCTGATATCACTGAACCTGATATCACTGAACCTGATATCACTGACCCTGATATCACTGAACCTGATATCACTGAACCTGATATCACTGAACCTGACCGCATCGTCAGCTTCCGCAAAGCTGCCGCCGCCATCCACATTCATCCCCGCTGGGACAACAGCCCCCAACGCAATCATAATCTCGCGATTATCGAACTCAGCACCCCCGCCCCCGCCCAAGCCGATCGCTACGCCATCTACCGCAGTTCGTTCCCCGGCATTGATGAAATCAACCGCACCTTTACCCGCGTTGGTTATGGCATTGTGGGCAACGGCGCGCAGGGGGAGGTGAGCGGCTCGATTTTCCATCGAAAACTTATGGGCGGCAACCGTTACGATGCCTTCGGGAATTTGCTCAATACGCCTCCAAAAGGGGTAGAAGCGAACCCGTCTACGGCGAGTGCGATCGCGCCCGATACCCAACTTCTCTACGATTTTGATGGGTTCAGCCGCTCCCGCGATGCCCTCGGTCGGGAATATGGACTCTTTGATTTGGGCGTGTTGCGGCGCGATGTCGCCCCCTCCGAATGGGACGATCGCCTCCTCGACCGAAAGGGCCCCACCGCACCAGAACCCTATGCCCCGGCAGCCGCTGCCGAAACGCCTCCCAATGCCCCCCAACTCTCCCCCGCCCAACTCGCCCAACTCCAAAACCCCTCCCTCCCCATCGGCCTCCCCTGGGAATCCGGCACAACCCAAGGCGACGAGGGCAGCCCTGCCTTTATCGATGGCAAAATCGCCGGGATTGCGTCCCAACGGTTGCGCCCCCAAACCGACGGCATCGATATCACCGACACCCTCGACGGCAGCGTTGGAGAATATTTCCTCGATACGCGCGTGTCCGCCCACGCCGATTTTATTGATGACATCCTGGCGCGATCGCAATAAGGCTCACGGCTGCCCGCTCCCCTAGATTCAGACCGGATCATGTTCAGAAGCGGCCGAAGCCGCTTCGTCTTGCAATCTATGGGTGGGTCTTGCCCGCCCTGCGTCCAGCATGGAGAATCGCGCGGGAGTTTGGGCTATTCGCGGCTGACTCCATCTTCGCGGGCGGCCTGTTTGACCGAGGCGGCGACGGCGGGGGCAACTCGGTCATCAAAAACCGAGGGGATAATATTTTCAGGATTGAGGTCTTGGGGGGAAATGAGGGATGCGATCGCCCCTGCGGCCTCTAGACACATCCGACTCGTAATCTCCCGCGCTCGGCAATCCAACGCCCCGCGAAAGATCCCCGGAAACGCCAACACATTGTTGATTTGGTTGGCATAGTCACTGCGACCCGTTGCCATCACCTTCACCAGATCTCGCACCAACTCCGGCTGAATCTCCGGAATCGGGTTCGCCATCGCAAACACAATCGGGTCAGGGTTCATGGTTTGCACCATTTCCGGTGTGAGCACACCCGGCACACTTAAACCAATAAACACATCCGCCCCTTTGACGGCATCGGCTAGGGTGCCTTTGGCCGCCACGGCGAATTCTTTTTTCTCTGGGGTGAGGTCGCGATCGTGGGAGAGAATGCCCCGTGAATCGCACATCCAGAGGGTTTTTGCCCCCGCTTGGCGAATCAGACGCGCCACCGCAACCCCGGCAGCCCCCGCACCATTGAAAATAATTTTCACCTGATCGATGGGTTTATTCACCACCTTGAGGGCATTGTAGAGGGCGGCGAGGCTGACGATCGCTGTGCCGTGTTGGTCATCGTGAAACACGGGAATATCTAGCTCTGCCCGCAGCCGTCGTTCAATCTCAAAGCAGCGCGGCGAGCTAATGTCTTCTAAATTCACCCCGCCAAACACCGGGGAAATATGTTTCACCGTGGCGATGATTTCTTCGGTGTCTTGGGTGGCGAGGCAAATCGGGAACGCATCCACACCGCCAAATTCTTTAAACAGCAAAGCTTTCCCTTCCATCACGGGTAACGCTCCCTCTGGGCCCAGATTCCCTAAACCCAGCACGGCACTGCCATCACTGACGATCGCTACCATGTTACTTTTCACCGTCAGGTTAAACACTTGGGACGGATCATCAGCGATCGCTTTCGAGACGCGCCCCACACCAGGGGTATAGGCCATCGCCAGGGTTGCCTGTTCCTTGAGCCCGATCCGGCTTTCGACGCGGATTTTGCCCCCTTGGTGGAGTTCAAAGGTGCGATCGGAGACCTTGAGCACGGTCACATCGGGCAGGGCTTTAATTGCGGCGACCAAACAATCGGCATGATCCGTACTCGACGCATCCACAATAAATTCCCGCACTGACTGAGTCCGGCTTTGGGTGATGAGGCGAATATGGCCGATATTGCCCCCGCTGCTGGCGATCGCATTCGTCACAGCCGCAAGTTGGCCGGGTTGGTTGAGGAGTTCTACCTGAATCGTCAGACTAAAACTGGGGTTAGGGGTTAGTTGAGTCATAAATATACCTATCAGACAAAGGAAATTGACCTCCTCCCCCATTTAGAAAACAGGGGATTCTGGGATCAAGCAGCGATCGCAGGCAAAGCCCGTCTAACATCGCCTACCCCAGTGGCTGAAGCCCCAGCCATATTGATATTAACCGCCGCATTCTCATCCCGGCCATTTTCTGTCGAGCAAGCCGGACACTGCCAATGGCGAGTCGCCAAATTTCAGATGCTCTCGCCCATGACCAAAACCAATGGGTTTCAAGCCTCGCCCCTTCGACATAGCTCAGGGCAAG
>CAZCWE010000393.1:0-3590 GCA_964502285.1 uncultured Spirulina sp.
GGGGGGGGGAGGGGCGGGGCGGCTGTTGGGAACGGGGGGAAGGTTGGGGCGATTGGTGGCGTTGCGATTGGTGGCGTTGCGATCGCTCGCCGGACGATATTGCTCAGAGGCGATCGCATCCGACGGCAGTAGATATTCCGGGTCAAAGGGGACAACCTGGGCTTGGGGCGATCGCGCTCCGTTCCCCCCTTGGGGTTGAGTCTGGAGTTCGGTGCGGAGGAAGAACCCGACCGAGGCAGAGCCGATCAGGCCAAACAGTGCCATGCGTGCGAGCCAAGCCCAGTATGATGACATAAGGTTTTTTCGGGTGAGCATTATCAAGCGCTTATTCTAACGTAGGGAGACACGCCGCCACTGTTTCCACGGCCATTTCCCGCGAATCCGTCTTGTTTGGGTTGCGAATCACAAGGTTAAAACAAATCCGATGGATGATTTTCCCCGCTATTTTATTGATGCGGCAACGGCCGTTACGGATGACGATACAGACGTGATCATTGTGCCCGTCCCCTACGAGGCCACCACCACCTACCGCAAGGGCTGTCAGGATGGGCCGATCGCGATCCTCGCCGCGTCGGATCAACTGGAGCATTACGACGTGGAGTTACAGCGAGAACCCTGTTTTGCGGTGGGGATTGGCATTCATGGGGCGATCGCTGACAGTCGCCACTCGCCGGATCTGCCCCCGGACGTGATGGTGCAACAGGTCGAAGCTGGGTTAATTCCCCTCCTTCAGGCGGGCAAATTTGTGATCACCCTCGGCGGCGAACATGGGATCACCGCTGGCGTGGTGGCGGCCTATCAACAGGTATTTTCTGAACCTTTTACCGTGGTGCAAATCGATGCCCACGGGGATTTGCGCCACAGTTACCACGGGTCGATCTATAACCATGCCTGCGTGATGCGGCGGATTGTGGATCGGGGCATTCCCCTTGTGCCGGTGGCGATTCGGAGCATTTGCAAAGAAGAGGCGGATCTGATCGCGGCGCAGCGGATTCCGGTGCAGTGGGATCATGAAATTGAGGCGAATCCTCGGTGGATTGAGGAGGCGATCGCGGCCATCAAAACCGATCGCGTCTTCCTCACCATCGACCTCGACGGCCTCGACCCCGCGATCATGCCCGGTGTGGGCACACCTCAACCCGGTGGTTTAAATTGGGCCCAAACCACCCGATTTTTACGCGCCCTCTTCACCCAGCGTCAGGTGATCGGCTGCGATGTGATGGAATTAGCCCCCCTCCGGGATTCTGTGGTTTCAGAGTTTATTGCGGCGAAGTTGGTCTATAAATTGATTGGCTACCATGCCCTCAGTCGGGGTCGGTTGGGTTGAGGCGATCGCGCCCAAAGAATCGACGCGGGGCGAAAACCTGCTATGGTAATTGAGGCAAATGTAGATCCAACGCAAGTTGCAGGCAACCGATGGCATACCAGAGAGTCTTACTCAAACTGAGTGGGGAAGCTTTGATGGGAGATTTGGGATACGGCATTGATCCCACTGTTGTTGCTGGCATTGCGCAAGAAATTTCGGATGTCATCAACAGTGGTATCCAGGTGGCGATTGTGGTGGGAGGCGGCAATATCTTTCGAGGTGTGAAAGCATCCGCTGCGGGGATGGATCGGGCAACGGCAGACTATGTGGGGATGCTGGCAACGGTGATGAATGCGATCGCCCTTCAAGATGCCCTCGAACGCATTGATATCGCCACCCGTGTGCAAACTGCGATCGCCATGCAAGAGGTGGCTGAACCCTATATCCGACGGCGGGCGATTCGCCACCTCGAACGGGGTTTAGTGGTCATCTTTGGGGCCGGTTCAGGGAATCCCTTTTTCACCACTGACACCACTGCGGCTCTCCGGGCTGCCGAAATTGATGCGGATGTCATCTTCAAAGCAACGAAAGTCGATGGCGTTTATGATTCTGATCCCAAAACGAATCCGAACGCACGCCGTTATAGCAGTCTCACCTATAATCATGTGCTGAGTCATGATTTACGGGTGATGGATGGAACCGCGATCGCCCTCTGTAAAGAAAATAATATTCCCATTGTTGTTTTTGATCTCTCGGTGAACGGAAACATTGTCCGCTCCGTCAAAGGAGAACCGATTGGAACCATCGTAGGAGGTAACTGTGAAGTTAACTGAAACTGAACAATTAATGCAAAAGGCGATTGAAGCGACCCAGCGGAACTTCAACACGATTCGCACCGGCAGAGCCAGCACCAGCCTGCTCGACCGGATTAGCGTCGAATACTACGGGGCCGATACTCCCCTCAAACAAATCGCCAACATCAGCACCCCGGAAGCCACCACAATTTTGATTCAACCCTACGATCGCAGCAGCATGGGCGCGATCGAGAAAGCGATTAATATGTCGGATCTGGGCTTGAACCCCAACAATGACGGGGCGGTGATTCGGCTCAATATTCCACCGTTGACGAGCGATCGCCGTCAAGAACTCGTCAAACAGGTGAAAAACCTCGCCGAAGAAGGCAAAGTCTCGATCCGCAACATCCGCCGGGATGCGATCGACAGCATTCGCAAACAGGAAAAAAGCAGCGACATTTCCGAAGATGAATCCCGCAGCTTACAGGATGACGTGCAAAAATTAACCGACAAATACACCGGGAAAATCGAAGACCTGCTCGCCATCAAAGAAAAAGACATCACCACCATCTAGAATCGCTGGTGCTGCGATCCGATATTCAGGTGGATGCAGTGGGGGCTTAGTCACTAAGCCCTTACCTGTTGCTGAAATCAGGCTAGAATGGCTGTGATTTATCCTGTGCTGATATCCTTAACCCGAAGAATACCGTGCAACCCCAACGCTTTCCTGAGTGCAACCACCCCATTGTCAAAGCACTGTTTCGCTACAGTGACCAAGACTTACTCACTCTGTTTCAGCGTCACCCCGAACAGGGACGCTATTTCGTTGCGTTGTTTTGCCGCTACAATCCCATCGTCTACACCTTGGTTTCCCACTCAGCGCGATCGCCCGTCCAAGGGGATTATCTTTTTGCCCTCACCTGGCGGCATATTTTCTACGAAATGCGCGGTCTCGAACTGCGCGGAGCCGCCGCCGTTGAAGCCACCTCCTATCAAAACTGGCTGATCAACATCACCGCCCTCTGCATTAACCAAGCTGACCTCCCCCCCGTCGAATCGATCACCTACGACCTCAACAGCACCTCGCCCCCCCTCTGGTGCTACCTCGAACAGGGCCTCGATTTGCTCCCCCCCGTGATCCGCCTCATCCTCCTCATGGCCCGCACCTTCCAATGGAGTCCCACCCGGATCGCCGCCTATCTCCAAGCCGAAGGCGATATGCTTTCCCCCGCCCAAGTCCAAGACTATCTTCAGGAAAGCTATCGGATGCTGACGGTGAACCTCCCCGACGACATTCGCGCTATTTACCTCGGCGAAGACCCTGCCGCCGCCAATGGCGAAGATCCCGCCTCGTTAGCGACGAGTGATTCTCGTTAGGGCGATCGCACCTTCGCCCCTCGCACCATTCCCCCATGAGCGTAGGCCCCATTGCCCTACACTTAAACTATTGGTTTCCTGAGTCCTCCGTCTTCACGTCCCCAGCACCGATG
>CAZCWE010000393.1:3600-4258 GCA_964502285.1 uncultured Spirulina sp.
AGTGATTCTCGTTAGGGTGCGATCGCCACAACACCGCCAAAGTTTGCGTGGGGGACTGCCGCCTTGTTCTAAACTTGGTAAGAAGTATTGTGCCTTGATTTTTCCGTCTTCACGTCCCAAGCACCGATGATTTTTCCCGAACTGTCTGACTTTAAAGCCCTGGCCCAGCAGGGCAATTTTATTCCGGTTTATCGTGAGTGGGTGGCCGATCTCGAAACCCCGGTTTCGGCATGGTACAAGATTTGCGCGGGTCAACCCTATAGCTTTTTATTGGAATCCGTCGAAGGCGGGGAAAATATCGGCCGCTATAGTTTTTTAGGCTGCGATCCGGTGTGGGTGCTGACGACACGGGGCGACCATACCCGCCAAACCCATCGCGATGGTCAGGTGCAACATTACGACGGCAACCCCTTTGAGAGTTTGACGCAATGCCTCGCTCCCTACAATCCGGTGACCTTGCCGGAATTACCGCCGGGCATTGGTGGCCTGTTCGGGTTTTGGGGCTATGAGTTGATCCATTGGATTGAGCCACGAGTGCCGGTGCATCGGGCGAAACCCGATGATCTGCCCGATGGGATTTGGATGCAGGTGGATAATTTGATCATTTTTGATCAGGTGAAGCGGAAAATCTGGGCGATCGCCTATGCAGACTTGCGCG
>CAZCWE010000394.1:0-4253 GCA_964502285.1 uncultured Spirulina sp.
AATTGTCTCCCTGTAACGCCACAAACAGATTCCCCGGTTCGAGGGTGCGGGTATCTGTGGTGATGCCGGTGATCGGACGGTCAGCGATCGCCCCTGCATCCATGGGTGTCGTGTTTAAAATCGCGTTCAGTTGACCAAGTGCCAAGTCCACCGTCATAACTGTTGCTGCCTGAAACTATTAACTGCGGAATGTGTTCTGATTTTAAAGTACCGTGCTCCCAGAACGATCAAGATGATCGGTTTGGCTGGTTCCTCGCCGTGTTTCCGTGATTGCTCGGAGTATTGTTAAGCCGTCTTAACGCTATGATCAAGGTATCTACAGATCTTAATCTGCATTGCAACAGTTCCCCTGCTCAAATCATCGCGGGTTTTGATGTGCTGTATGATGTAACCCAATCTCTGCCCAGGCTCGACCGCAAACCGTTGGGTTTTGCCGGGGTAAAGCAGCCTCATTCTGTCCTTAAGCCGTGCTATTTTTTTGGCATTGTCATGGGATGGGTGGAATCTCTCTATTCACACTCGATCAGAAAACCAAGCGGAACTTGTTATAACTGACAGGGAGGAATACGTTCGGTGACAGCGTTGATCAATCCCTATCCAACCTCAACAGGCGATCATGAACAGGTGGTTTGCGACCACCTGTTGTATGCTGTGCAAACCGAAGACCCGGACAGCTTGCTGGATCGGTTTCGTCGTCTTTTCATTGGGGGACGACATTACGAGCCACTGGACGTGCGGCAGGCGTTAGAAGCGATCGCCATTGAAAAAGGAGCAGATCAAACCTTTCCGTTTTTCCTCAATCGCTGCTGTCATATCCTCGTCAATCGCTGGCAAGTGCAACCCAATGCCCGCTGGGCCATTCCTGAACTGGTGGAGCAACTCAAACTCGTGCCGCCGGTGGGAAATACCTACGCACGCGGGCCGCGCCGACTGCGGCAATTAATGCATGACTTCCTCAAGACCGAGCAGTATGTCACCCTGCAACGCTTGGCGACGGTGATTAAACACACCAGTGAGAATCAGGGTAAACTACGACCCCGCCCCTACAACCCCGCCGAAGCTGAAAACGAGCGTCTGGTGGGGCAACTGATCAACCGCTATCCCTACCTCTATGAGCATTGTTTGCTGAGTCAAGACAGCAGCTACGAGCATCAGCAAACCGTGCGCCAAATCCGCGACCAACTGCAAATGCAGTTTGAGCTTGATTTGTCTCACTATGTCACCTATCAATTGCGCCTCCAGGAAGCGAAAAAACGCGGTCGGATTATTCATCCGGTGGAAAATCCGACTCTGTTGAGCGATCGCGAACTCGACTATGCCCTCAGACATTTTGTCGGCCGGGTGCAAGGCAATCGCACTTCTGATGATCTCGCCAAAAGTTTTCTCACCCACAGCCTCCAGGCCCCCTCATTCCGGACATTCAAAGACGATCTCTACGAATATTTGATTGCGTCGATTGATCCCCGGTACGGCAAGCGCAAATTCAACGATAAGCTCTACGAAAAACTCCAAAGCACCCTCCCGCGCTACGACGGTCAAAAACCCAACAACACCCTGCTGTTGCGCACCTCTAGCCACCTGTTGAACTTCTTAGTGGTGGAAAGTCCTCAACGCCCCAATCATTATGTGTTCGTGGATTTGGTGACGAACCTGGGCGCAACCCCGACGATTATGCTGCTGCTCAAGATTACCCTCCTTTGTCACCAAGTGAAGCCCTCCTTAGAAAAACGCTTCGCCATTTTATTCAGCCACTACGAATCATCCACGGAAGACGGGGTTCCCTGGCTTGTGCAGTCCATGGAAAATATTCATGTGGCCCTCAGTACCCATTTTGGGGGGTTGGATTTGTCCTATCTCAAAAATAGACGTTGAGAGCAGGGGTTGACCGCAGCTTGCGATCGCACCTCAGCCTGCGAATCGGGAAATCTTGGCTCGATTCCCTCTAGATCGAAGACAATGCTTTAAAATTGGGGCATTAGATTGGACATCACTAATCTAAGGAGATGCAGCCCCTTGCATCATGCCGCCCACCTCTTCGTGCGTTATCCACGACCGGGGTATCCGAACCATCTTCAGGATGAGCAGAGTAGAACTGTCCGGATACGATCATATGCCTGAGAACCTCAGTGTAACCGTCATCATCATTGTCCCGAATCTCGCTGTAGGACGCTAATGGTTAGCAATTCACCCGAAGATAAATTCACCATTATCTTCACCGACAATACGCCCATCGTCTATATTCCACCGCGCCTCAGTGTCTTGGAAGCCGTCGAGTTTAAGACCCAATACCAAAAACTGCTAAAGGATCAACCCCAAACGCAACAGATTATTCTGGATTTTACTGCCACCCAATTTATGGACAGCAGTGGTGTGGGTGCTCTCGTCAGCAACCTCAAGGCAACCAATGAACACGGGGCTCAATTGGTACTGCGGAATGTGAGACCCCCCGTGCGGGCAGTATTAGCCATGACCAGTCTTGACAAGGTTTTGACCATCGAAGCCGAATCACGCCCAGAGGGTTCGCCTCCGCCCGTGGTGAATCACGGTCTTCCCCCGGAAACTCATCCGTCCGTGCGGTCTTGGCTCAAGCGTTCTATGGATATTGCGGGCGGTTTAGTGGGTCTGAGTATTACAGCAGTTCTGTTTGTGCCGATTGCGATCGCAATTAAGCGCGACAGCCCCGGCCCCATCCTCTTTGGACAAGTGCGCTGCGGCTGGATGGGGCGACGGTTCCGCATCTGGAAATTTCGGTCTATGTGTACCGATGCCGAGCGTCTCAAAATGCAGGTGCAAAACCAAGCCAGCGGTGCATTTTTCAAAAACGACAATGATCCCCGTGTCACATCCGTGGGGCGATTTCTCCGCCGCACCAGTCTCGATGAACTCCCCCAATTTTTCAACGTTGTTCGGGGTGAAATGAGCCTCGTGGGGACACGTCCCCCCACGCCAGAGGAAGTCGAAACCTACCAAATTCCGGAATGGCAGCGGTTAGACGTGAAACCCGGTATGACCGGTGAATGGCAAGTTAACGGGCGGTCTAGCATTCGCAACTTTGAAGACGTGATTAAGTTGGATCTGCGCTATCAAAGTCAGTGGAGCCTCTGGTACGATGTCAAGTTGATCATCCGAACCATATTAATTTTGTTTAACAAAAAGAGTGGTGCTGTCTAACGCATATTAGTTTGGTGAGGCAACAACAACCCATTCAACAAATGCACTTTTGCCTACTGAGTGATCTCGCTGAAGTAGAACACCTCCTCGATCGGTTCGAGCAATTTGCTGCATCTCACTTATCTTCGATGATCTACTGGCAATCGCAAACAGCCCTTGTGGAATGGTTCACCAATGTTGTGCGCTATGCCCACAAAGATTTGCCGAAACAGACTCCCATTCCCCTCGGGTTTACGCTGTTTCCGAATTACATTGAAATGCGGGTTTGGGATCAAGGTAAACCGTTTGATCTCAAGGGCAAAATTCAAGAAGTCATTCAACAGGATGATGACCTCAGTAAAGAGGGGGGCCGCGGCCTACGCTGGATTCACAATCTCACCGATGAATATCTATACGTGCGTCCGGCCCCGGAGTACAACTGCTTAATCCTGAGGAAACACATTGATCCACCCCTCGCGCCAATGTGAGCGAACGCCAACAGGGCGATCGGGTGTATCTAAACGTGTCGGACTTGAAAACATGTTGGCTCAGGTTGCGATCGTGAGGCGAAGCTGGATTAAGTGAGGCGAAACCCTTGTAGGGTGGGCAGTGCCCACCCAGCCCTTTCAATGCGATCAGAAGGATCTATACCAAAACATTGAGATTGATGCTTAAAAGCAGTGAGCTAGGCGCGGCAGCCTCGCGCTCTACCGGAGGTGAGCGTCGGGAAGGATAGCGCACCGATGAAGCGGAGCGGAATCGGTTAATCCGGGGTATTTTGCCCCTCAACGTAAGTCTTAAGCTGGCTCACCGTAACACCACCACAACTGGCAATAAAATACGACTCATTCCACAACACCGCCTGACGGTAATGGCGGGCTATAGTATCAGCAAACTCAGCTCTCAAGCGACGGCTGGTCACAGATTTGACATTGCCCACAAACTTGGGCAGAGAAAGCTGTGGGTAGTACTGAAAAAGGAGATGAATGTGGTCAGTTTCCCCATCCAACTCAATCAGCTTACAGTCCCACTGCTGGCATCATCGTACAGTTGACATCCTCCCCAGCCTGAAGGCGTGGGGATTCCCAGTCTAGCGGGCCGAA
>CAZCWE010000395.1:0-4223 GCA_964502285.1 uncultured Spirulina sp.
CCGTGATTTTGGCGGCACATCCAGCGCCTGCCCGGTGGTGGCGGGGGTGGCGGCCTTGGTGCTGTCGGCGAATCCCAATTTAACGGCGGTGGAGGTGAAGGAGGTCTTGCAACAGACGGCGGATAAAATTGTCGATCGCGATCGCGACCCGCAACTGGGCTTGCAGTTGGGAACCTACGACAGCAAAGGCCATTCCCAATGGTTCGGCTATGGCAAGGTGAACGCCCATGCCGCTGTTAAAGAAGCCCAGCGCCGCCTCCCCCAACGCAATGCGCCCGTCCTCACGCGGCAGCAAATTTCCCGACGCAGCAGCACCGCCGCCCCCATCCCCGACAATAACCCCCAAGGCCTGTTAAGCAGTTTGGAGATTCCCCAAGGGGGCGCGATCGCCTCCCTCGCGATCACGATTGATCTCGTCCATGACTTCCTCGGTGATGTGGAAATCAAGCTGCGCAGCCCCCACGGCATCACGGTCTTACTCCAGGGGCGCACCCTCGGCAGTCTCACCCGCCTCAAACGCACCTATACCCCGGCGATCGCGCCCATCCTCCAATCCCTCATCGATCAACCCGCCCAAGGCACTTGGCAACTGTGGGTGATCGATCGCGTTCTGGGGGATACCGGCACACTCCAAGGCTGGGGGTTAGAGTTAGACATTCTCGCGACGTAGCGATCGCACCATTTATTGCGGAGTTTTAAAACCATGCAACCTAGGATTATGCTGGCGTGGGTCGGGCTCTCGGCTCTCCTGCTCGGCGGCTGCTCCACCCTCTTGGCCAATGTGAGCGATCGCCTCGCTGCGAGTCCCCCTGGTCGGCAGTGCATTGTTAAACCCGGCACTGTGTACGACGGTGACACAGCCCGGTTTCTCTGCGATCGCGACGAAATCAAGGTGCGGTTTTGTGGCATCGATGCCCCCGAAGCCGAGCAACCGGGGGGCATCGATGCCCGCGACTATTTGCGATCGCTCCTCCCGGATCGCGCCCCTGTCACGATCGTGCCGGTGGAAGAAGACCGCTATGGCCGCTTAGTGGCGGAAGTGTGGCGAGAGGCGATCGCCCCAGAGCCAAATCTGAATGTGGCCATGGTCTTGGCCGGGCAGGCTTGGCATTATGAGCAATACAGCCGCAACTGTCCGAGTCGGGATGCGATCGCCGCCGCCGCTGAGACCGCCGGGCCGATGGCAGGGATGCCCCCCTGGGAATGGCGACGACAAAACTGAGGACTGAGCCTGTCGAAGTCCGGCCGCTCTGGCTTCGACAAGCTCAGCCTGCGCGGTTTTCAGGACGATCGCTGGGTTTTGCCTTGGGTTTCCCGTTGTTTGATTAAATCGGCGCTGCGGGACGTGCCGAGGCGAGTGGCTCCGGCCAGAATGAGCGCGATCGCCTCGTCAGCAGTCCGAATCCCCCCCGCTGCTTTGATCCCCGCACTGCCCCGCGTCACCTCCCGCAACAGGCTCACCTGTTCCACCGTCGCCCCGCCAAACCAGCCCGTACTGGTTTTCAAAAACGCCGCCCCCGCATCCAGGCACACCGTCGCCGCCAAGCGTTGTTCCTCTGGGGTGAGCAGGCCCATTTCCAAAATTGTTTTAATCGGCTGTCCCGTTTCTTCAACAATTTGAGCAATTTCCTGGGCAATCGCGTCGGCATTTCCCGCCTTCACCCACCCCAAATTAATCACCACATCTAATTCCGTCGCGCCATGGCTAACGGCTTCTTGGGCTTCGTAGAGTTTGGTAGCCGTGGTACTCGCGCCGCTGGGAAACCCGATCACAGCGCACACTTGGGGGCGTTGATTGTGCAGATATTCCGTAGCGGTGCGGACAGCATTGGGGTACACACAGACGGCGGGCAAGTTGTAGCGGCTGGCCGCTTGGCAGCCGGCTTTCACCTCATCGAGGGTAGCGGCAGGATGCAAAATGGCATGGTCGAGGTAATGGGCAAGGTCAATTTCAGCAGGGTCCATGGGGGATTTAATGGGGAGAATGGGGCGCGATCGCCCAGAGTTCAAACAGAGTGCAAAGGCCTGGCTCAGACCACTTTAATGTCTTTGAGGTCGTGATGGGTTAAGGCGTGGTACTGATCTTCATCGATCCGGCCGGCCGAATAGAGGGTTTCTGTAATATCGGACAGGGTCAAAACCGCATGGGTGCGATAGCCAGCAGCGGCAATCCGATCCGATACCCCCTGCTCATGGTCAATGAACACCACAATATCATTGACCACCAGCCCGGCAGAGGTGAGTTTTTCCGTGCCTTCGATCGCACTCTTGCCGCTGATCAACACATCATCAATCACCACCACCGTTTCCCCCGGTTTAAAATGCCCCTCGATCACCCGCCGCGTCCCGTGGGCTTTCACTTCCTTACGGGGGAAAATCATCGGTTGACCCAAGATCATCGATAACCCCGTTGCCGTCGGGAGTGCCCCATAGGGTAGGCCAGCGATGCGGTCAAAACTCAGGGGGGCCAGCAGTTCTGCGTAGGCGCTGAGCATTTGGTGAAACACTTGGGGATTGGAAATGACCTTGCGCAAGTCGATGTAGTAGGAAAAGGTCGCCCCCGACGCTTGGACATAATCCCCAAAGAGAATGCATTCGAGGTCAAACAGTTGCAAAATCAGGTCTTGCTGGGGGTGTTGTTCCAAGAGGCAGACGTTGGTTGTCCAGAGTTGGCAATGGTGGTGGGGTTTGTTTTGGCGATTTTGGTCGCAGTAGTGGTTAATTTCCTGGTTGAGGGCGGCGATCGCTGTCACCGGATCGTCATAGCTGAGATAGTCTTGGGGCACTGGCAACAGCAGGCCGCTGCCGTTGGCGTTTAACCCAGCTTGAATAATCGCTGCGAGGCTCTCTTGATGCTCCCAAATACTCCGGGCGAGGATCAGCCGTTCGGGGGCAAGGTTGCGCACCTTCGCCAAAATTTCCGGGTTGCTCGTGCCAATTTCTAAACACACCTGCTCCGGCGGCCCCCAGGCGGACACCTCCGTCACCAGGTGGAGATAGAGGGGCGCATCGGGCATCGGGTAATCTTGGATTGCGATCGCCCCCGGATTGGAGGTGCGACAGACCATAAAGGCCGCTTTATCGGGATAGACCAAAAAGGGCGCAGCTTGGTCATGACCCGCGAAGGGGATCAGGGTGATGGCATCGACTTGCCATTGTTCAAAGAGGGTGCGGGCCAGCAGGCTGCTGCTGTTGAGGTCGCTGTGTTTCACATCCAAAATGATCGGGATGTGGGACGGAATCGACAGCAACACCTGTTCGAGGAGTTCAATCCCTGACGCACCGAGGGATTGGTAAAAGCCGAAACTGGGTTTATAGGCGCAGACGTGATCCGCTGTGGCGGAGATTAAGTGGTTGAGCCAGTCGCCGAGTTCGTCGGTGAGTTGGCTATGGCTCGCGGCGTATTGGGCCGGGAGCATTTCAGGATTGGGGTCAAGCCCCAACACGAGAATGCTATTGTTGCGATCGCAGGCAGCATCCAGTTTGGTTAAAAAGCTCATGGTGTGAGGCTGACAATGGTTGAAAACAGGTAGAGGCCCTGGCTAATCAAAAGACAATGGCTTTTAAAAACACCTCATTCCTTTTATCTTACGACTTGGGTTCTCCCGATGGGGCAGAGTGGCCTGTGGAGTGTACTCCGATAATCTGCCGTTAAACATCAAGCCGCAGGATTTGCGATCGCGCCTGAGTTGGGCTGAGGGTAACGGGACTTTATAATAAATTCACAAAGCTTCAATATTAAACGCATGACAGCCTATATCGAATTTGCCCGAGGAATTACCGAAGAAGCCGTTCCCGATGTGCGCGTGACCCGCTCCAAAAGTGGCAACAGCGGCACCGCTACCTTCTACTTCAAAGAGCCCAAAGCCCTGATGGACAACAACATTGCCAATGACATCACCGGGATGTACTTGATCGATGACGAAGGGGAACTGATGACGCGGGAAGTTAACGCCCGGTTTGTCAATGGGCAAGCCGCCGGGATTGAAGCCGTGATGATTATGCAAACCGCCGCAGAATGGGAGCGGTTTATTCGCTTCATGAATCGCTATGCCGAGTCTGCGGGCTTAGAACTGAATCGGAACGAATAACCCGATCGCACCGCCAAAACTCCGACCCGGCTCCATGGCTCTCCTCTACCGCTTATACATAAATCAATCTCAAGTTTCAGAACTATCGTGATCCCCCCTAGCCCCCCTTTTTGAAGGGGGGAACCGAAAAAA
>CAZCWE010000396.1:0-4210 GCA_964502285.1 uncultured Spirulina sp.
GGTCGGCTGTTAACCGATTGGTCGTAGGTTCGAATCCTACCTGGGGAGTTTAAAGATCGAATACTAATCGCACTTCATTGCCCCTCTGTTGAAGCTTTGATTCGCTTGCGTTTGGGTTAATTGGTCTGGAGCGGGGGGTGCTGTGGAGCGATCGCACCCTCCCAACGAGGGCTTCAAGCATCAATCTTGGGTGAGCACTTGCCAGTAGGCTTGGGCGATCTTATTGGGCGTATAGTTTTCGTCGAGGTAGGCGCGTCCGGATTGGCCGAGGGTTTTAACGAGGGTGGGGTTACGGGAGAGGGTGCGAATGTATTGGGCAAGGCCGGCAGCGTCACCGCTTTCAAAGGCTTGGCCGCAGTGGGCTTCGTCCAGGATTTGGCGGAGGTAGGAGTGGGATTCGCAGATGGCGGCGACGGGACGGCCGGCGGCGAGGATGCCGTAGAGTTTGCTGGGGGCGACGAGGCCTTCGAGGCCGGGGCTAATGCTGACGAGGGAGAGGTCGCAGGCGGTGAGGGAGTAGGGCAGGATGTCTTTGTCTTGGTAGGGGAGGAAGCGGCAGCGGGTGAGTTGCGATCGCGCCACTCGTTCGACGCAAGCTTGCAGTTGGGCGCCGCGCCCGATGAAGAGAAATTGGATCGGCTCGTCCCGGAGTAATTCCGCCGCCCGCAGGATCGTGTCGAGGTCGTGGCAGCGGCCGAGGTTGCCGGAATATTGCACGGTGAAGGTGTTGACGCAGCCGTAATGTTGGGCGAACCAATTTTGGGACTTCTCGATGGGGACGATCTGGTGGGGGTCGGCCCAACTGGGGATAACGCTGATTTTGGCTTCGAGGTGGGGGGCTTTGGCCAGGACGCGATCGCGCATTGAAGAACTGAGCACAATAATCTGATCCGCCTGGTGCCAGATTTGCCGATTCAGCCAATTCCACAACCGCACCAGCCAATGGCGAGACGACACCATCTTCAACGCCACCGCCACATCCGGATAGAGATCATACAGCAAACAAATGTAGCGGAGTCCCAGTAACCGATTCGCTAAATACCCCAACACCGGCAGGTAGGGCGGCTCGCTGGTCACCACCATCACATCTCGATGGCGGGCGACCCGGATCAGGTGCATGGCGGTGCGCATACAGAAGAGGAGACCATTGACGGCTCGACCTCTAACCCGCAAGGGCCAAGCTCGTGAGGCGCGCGATCGCTGCACCTCTACCTGTTGAGTCGCTTCCCGCTTGGGGGCAAACTCTCGATCAAACGCATAGCCTGGTTGCCCCGTAAATATACGGACACTTAACCCCATCCGGCTCAAATGCACCGCTAATTCCGCAATTAGTTGCCCCGTGGCGGCATAGTCCGGCGGATAAAACTGAGTCACAATCAACACACGCCGATGGGTTCCCGCCAAAAAGGGAGAAACGGACTGAGGTGAAGAAGAGACTGAAGCGGTGGGTAACGAATTGGGTAGATGAGACTCGGTGTGGTCTAGCATGCGATGATTAAGCAGTCCAATGGCTGGAAATTTTAGGATAGTGCATAGTGAGGAGGAATCTGGTTGGGATCACAGCAAAATCAGCGATATCCTCAGCATTTCACCATTGGCAACAGTCCTTCCGTCTAGCTGATCCTGTCTTAAGTTAACCCACACAACTGAGTACAGATAAAGACTTCTCAGGCGACCTAAAAGTTGCCATTGATTCACTATCACGATTGTGATCTCTTCCTTGACGCTCATCTAACTAACACTGCGGGTATAGCAGGAGATTTCCCATTCACAGAGTCGTAGGTTAGCTAGGGTACGTTGCTATCTCTTAGATAACCTCTAGGTTTTCCATCTCACAAGGGAAAATTTACAGAGAAGCAATGTTTGAACGCTTACGGTGTTCTTCGCGCGGGTGCTTCCGGAGCAAGCCAGATGATGATAGACTATAATTCCTAAATGATTAGGGCGTGTAGCTCAGTGGATAGAGCACCAGATTCCGGTTCTGGGTGTCGGGAGTTCGACTCTCTCCACGCTCGCTTCAAGAATAGCAAGGTAAAAGTTCGGTGGGTTTGACCCACTGAACTCTTTTTTTTGCGCTGTGGTAAAACGGTGACTCGTTAAGATAGACAGGCTGATGTTTGGGAGTGTTTTGAGTCATGGTGTCTTTATTTCCTGGGGGGCTGGAACCGCGCCTGACGGCTCAACTCCAATTTGTGGTGGAAATCGATCGCCTCAAAACGGTGCTGCGACAGACGAGTTTGGCGGATGGGTCGCGGCGGGAAAATAGTGCGGAACATTCGTGGCATTTGGCACTGATGGCGATCGCACTGGCAGACTATGCACCGCCGGGGGTGGATTTGAATCGAGCGATCGCGCTTCTGTTGGTGCATGATCTGGTGGAAATCGATGCGGGGGATACGTTTTGTTACGATGTGGCGGGCAATGCGGATAAGGCGGAACGGGAACAGGCCGCAGCCGATCGCATTTTTGGCCTATTACCACCAGATCAGACGCAGCAGTATCGCGATCTGTGGGATGAGTTTGAGGCGGGGGAAACGGTGACGGCGCAGTTTGCGATCGCCCTCGATCGGCTGCAACCGTTTTTGCTCAATTTGGCCAATCTCGGCGGCACTTGGCAGGAGCATGGCATTGATGAGGCGCGGATTCGCGATCGCATGGCTCCGGTGGCGCGGGTGTCACCGGCATTGTGGGAGATGGTGGAAGGGGCGATCGCGCAGTGCCAAGCCGCAGGGTATATTTCCGGCAATTCTTGACATTTAGCCGCGTCAAATCGGGACAATTTTCACCGAATCATATTGCTCAAAGTCCCTATTTGTAAGGCTTTGGGCGATTTTTTTGGCGAGGGTGGTGCGATCGCATCATTCTCCCCTACCGGACAGAGAACGATTAAAGTGATCAGTAAAGATTGAACATAAGACCCTAACGTTAAGACGATAACGTTATTCACCATACGAACTATAAGGAGAGCCTGATGCTTGAAGCCTATCGCAACCATGTGGCCGAACGCGCTGCCCTGGGTATTCCGCCCCTGCCCCTCACCGCAGCCCAAACCACGGAACTGTGTGAACTGCTCAAAAACCCCCCCGATGCCGAAAAAGAAGAATTGTTGATGTTGCTGCGCGATCGCGTTCCCCCCGGTGTGGACGAAGCCGCCTATGTGAAGGCGGGATTTTTAACCGGCATTGCCAAAGGTGAAATCCCCTGCCCGCTGATCTCCAAACAAGGCGCGATCGATCTCCTCGGTACGATGGTGGGTGGGTATAACGTGCAATCCCTCGTCGATCTGCTCAAAGACCGCGATCAAGATGTAGCGTCCACGGCTGCGATCGCCCTCAGCAAAATCACCCTCGTCTTTGATGCCTTCAACGATGTCCTGAAACTCTCCGAAGTCAACCCCCACGCCAAACAAGTCATCGACGCCTGGGCCAACGGCAGTTGGTTCATCAGCAAACCCAAACTCCCCCAAACCCTCACCGTCACCGTCTTCAAAGTCCCCGGCGAAACCAACACCGATGACCTCTCCCCCGCCCCCCACGCCACCACCCGCCCCGACATCCCCCTCCACGCGACAGTGATGCTGGAGTCCCGGATGCCCGACGGCTTAGATGTGATCGCCCGACTCAAAGAAACCGGCCACCCCGTCGCCTACGTCGGCGATGTGGTCGGCACCGGGTCCAGTCGAAAATCCGCCGCCAACTCCATGCTGTGGCACATCGGCAACGACATCCCCTTCATCCCCAACAAGCGATCGGGCGGTGTCGTCCTCGGCGGGAAAATTGCCCCGATCTTCTTCAATACCTGCGAAGACTCCGGCGCACTCCCCATCGAATGCGACGTTAATGCCCTCAACACCGGGGATGTGATCACCATCCACCCCTACGACGGCAAAATCACCAACGCAGCCGGTGAAACCATTTCCACCTTTGAAGTCAAGCCCGAAACCATCGTCGATGAAGTCCGGGCCGGTGGTCGCATTCCCCTGCTCATCGGTCGCAGCCTCACCGATAAAACCCGTGAAGCCCTCGGACTCCCCTTGAGTCCCCTCTTCACCCGACCCACCCTCCCCGACGACACCGTGGATGTGTTGTTCGCGCTGCAATGCCGCTCCATCCCGGTGGACCACGTCCACGCGCTCAGCCGCGCGCTGCTGGATGTCGCGCCGTGGCTGGAGGAGTCCGGCTGCGGCATCCACAGCATCCACGTGGCCGGG
>CAZCWE010000397.1:0-4206 GCA_964502285.1 uncultured Spirulina sp.
CTTCATGCTGCCGCCGTAGAGAATCCGGACCTTCTCGGCGATCGCCCTGACGGTGCTCCACAATACCCAAGTCCGGAATCAATACCTGGATCGGATTGTGGATCGTGCTCGTTTGCGCACTGCCCAAGGGGAACTGTTGCCGAAATTTACGCCGATGTTGATGAGTGGTGTGGTGGATAATGTCGGCGGACGGGGTCATCGCACGGAGGTACGGGCGGCGGTCTCGTGGTTTACACCCACACGGGGCACGCTGAGCGTCGATTGGCGATCGCAACTCAACAGCTTTCAAGAGACCGAAGACAGCCAAGGCTTCACGATCACCTATCGCCATCCCCTGCTGCGCTACGGCGAAAGCGCGATCGCCTATCTGGATCGCAGTCGCGCCCTGATTCAAGACGACATCAACCAACTCACCCTACGCCAAACCCTGATCGATCAAGTCACCGACACGATTCAACAATACCGATCGCTCCTCCTCGCCCAAGACCAAGTTACCCTCACCCAAACCTCCCTCACCAACGCCGAGCAACAATTGCAACGCCAGCAGGCCCTAGTGGCAGCCGGTCGGGAAGCGCGATCGAGTCTGTTTCGCACCGAGCAGAATGTAGCAGATTTTCAAAGCCAACTGTTAGCCGCTCGTAATGCGGTGCAGTCGGCACAGTTGGCCCTGATGAATCAGTTGGGGATTGATCGGGATTTAAACGTGGTGGCGATCGCCGATCAGAACGCCGTCACGCCAAACCTTGATCCGAACATCCTCGAACAGGTCAGCCTCGCCCAACGCCCCGACTACCTCAGCGGTCAGTTGGGGCTACGCATTGCCGCCCTCGACCTGCGCCAAGCTGACAACAATCGCCGCTGGAATCTGGATCTCGAAACCCAATACAATGATGCCACCGCCCAACAAGGAGACTGGTCAGCTCAGGTGGTTTTGACGCGACGTTTGGGCGATCGCCGCCGCGACCACGAGAATTTTGAAGCCCGTCGAGTCGAACTCCTCAAACAGGAAAATAATCTCGCCCAACTCGAAGCCGACATCCGCATCGCCGTCCGCAACCAAATCCGCCAAGTCCGTCTCCAAGCCGAACAACTCCAACTCGCCCGCCGCGCCGTGGAACTCGCCCAACAGGAACTCGCCGCCCAAGATGCCCTCGTCCAAGCCGGCCGAGGCAATTCCTTCCAACTCCAAGAGGCCCAACGGCAACTTTTAACGGTGCGTAACAACGAGTTACAGCAACGGGTGAGCTATCTCAACGCGATCACTGAATTAGATCAGGTGCAGGGCATCACCCTCGATCGCTGGGGAATTCAACTCAATCCGGCCCAGGAGTGATCGAGTTGAATCCCTTCATCAAGCGAAAAAAATGCAAGAGCAACAGTTAAGCTGCCATTATAAAACATAAATTAAAATTATATTATTGAGGGGTTAGTATTTTTCGGATTTATCAATAAACTGAGAGAGGACGCAGCGATCGCTACGTTGCAACCGTCTTTATCAGAGCCATCTCCTTGTTGTGTTTCCTATGAAAACCCCTCAAAATTCTCCGCTGCCTTGGTATCGTTGGCTCAATAGCCATCATGTTGTCCGGCTATTAGAAACAGTCCAAGACCTGATTGTTATTGGTCTGTGTATTGGGTTATTTAGCTTTATGGTGTTGCAACTGCGGGAGATGGTGCTTTCATTACTTCCCCCCCTACAATTTCAAACGGTTACTTCTGATATTCTCTTTCTCCTCATCCTCGTCGAACTCTTTCGCCTGCTGATTATTTACTTGCAGGAACACCGTGTTTCTATCGGTGTTGCGGTCGAGGTTTCGATTGTCTCTGTACTGAGGGAAATCATTGTACGCGGCGTTCTCGAAACTCCCTGGTCACAGGTTTTAGTCGCTTGTCTATTTCTGTTAGTCTTAGGCGCATTACTGATCATCCGCGTCTGGTTGCCGCCTACCTTTGACGGCATTAATCCGGAGCAATTCATCTCTGAGCGGCATCGTTCACGGCATCATTCTGACGAGCCAAAGAATCAGACGTTAAGCTCAGAAGAAATGAGTCATCCCAAAAATTCAAAATCATCGGTCACGGATTTACTCGCAGAGCAGGTTAATTGAGCATACCGTGCCAAGCCAGTCAGTGAAGATAGGCAAGGCGATTTTAGCCCCTTGTGTTGAAGATTCTGAGCCTCTTAATCGTTTTCGTGACTGTTTTCAAAAAATGCTGTAATCCTTTTCAAATTAGGATTACAGCATTTTTATGCCTCAATTTAGCCCAGTCATTGTAGGGCGATAGAGGATTTCAGAATTTTTGCTTTAACTCACTTCCTCTAGCGGAATAGACAACATTTCAGCAATTTGGTCAGGGGTTAAGCCGAAGGCGAGGAGGCGGGCGATCGCATTTTTTCGGTCTTGTTTTAATTGCTCAACTTCCGCCTGTGCTGCTTGGGCTAATTGTCCCAATTCCACGTAACTTAAAAACCGTTCACCATTGGGCTTATAAATGTTGAGAGTTTCCGGCGTTAATTCAAACCGGATTTTGAGTAACGGGCTTTCCCAATTGAGCAGATCGGGAACTAACGCCAGTTTTTCATCGCAGCGTTGCCAAGCCGTCAAATCATTCCGGTCTGGGTCATAGAGATAATATTCACTCACCCCGTAATGCTCATAAAATGCCAACTTCTTGGCCATTTCACTGAACCGATTTCCCGGCGACAAAATTTCAAACACCACCTGCGGCGCGATGCCTTCTTCTTTCCATTGGCGATAGGAACCGCGATCGCCTTTAGGCCGACCGATCGCAACCATCACATCCGGAGCACGACGGGTTTGATTATCGCCTTCCACGGGATACCAGAGTAAATCCCCCGCGACGAAAACATCAGGATGATCCGCAAAGAGTAACTCTAGATTTTCTTTGATTGTGACAATCCAATGAAACTGCAACGTGTTATCTGACATGGGTTGACCATCACTATCGGGGTAGACGATTTCCGAGCGTTGTAGTTCTTGAACCATGATCTGCTCTCGACTGTAACGATGAAACTATTGTACCACTATCGATTTTGGCAATCCCGGTTACAAAGGGGCTGAAATCCCTAATCGGCGTGATGCGTAGCGGGACACTATTTGGCCAGGACGCGATCGCTCACCCCTTGCACCAAGGGCCGGAACACCTCCACCAACGCCGCCCGACTCACCGCCAAACTCGGTAACGGTCGGCTGCCGTAATCCTGCCCCACTTGCAGCGGAAACACCGGCTCCGGCTCCAGGGAGACAAACGCCCCACCCGCCGCCTGCACTAACACCCACACCGCCGCAATATCCCAAATTTTTGGCGTTGCTTCCATGCCCCCCAAGGCCACCCCCGCCGCTACCAGCACATGGTTATAACTCGCCACTCCCATCATCCGAATTTTGCAGGGGAAGGGTTGCGTCATCACGGCGGTGCTGCGGGCGCAGAGGTTGAAAAGTTGATTGGGGTTGGGGTCGGCGGGGCTGGTGTGGATTGGTGTGCCGTTGAGGTAGGCTCCGGTGGGGCCGCTTAACCCGGTATCCCCACACCAATAGCCGTGAAAGGTTTGCGCCACGGGGGGAAAATGCACGAAGCCAAACACCGGCCACCCGCGATAGAGCAAGCCGATGGAAATCCCCCAGAGGGGAATCCCCCGTGTGAAGTTGGTCGTGCCGTCGATGGGGTCGATGATCCAGCACCAGTCTGTGGCGGGGAAGGTGTGGAGGGTTTCTTCGCTGAGGATGCCGTGCTTGGGAAACCGGGCTGCGATCGCCTCTCGAATTCGTTGATCCGACCATTGATCCGCCGCCGTCACCAACGAGCCATCGGTTTTACATTCAGCGGCTAACATCCCCGCATGGGGGAGCAGGTAGGCCGCAACTTCCTGGGTGATGTCCTTGGCAAAGGCCAACACATCATCCCAAAACGCAGCCGGAGGATTGGAAGTAGGGGTCATGGTCGTGAAAGAACGGGAGAGACACAGTATCAGGATATCGGGTTGTGTCGTCTCAAGGGCGATCGCGCCGCAGCGCAAACCCCTACGCCAAAACGTCTCTTCAAAAACAGTCAATCGCAGGCTGAGGATCGTCGCAGGCTGAGCGTAGTCGCAGGCTGAGGGTCGTCGCAGGCTGAGCGTCGTCGCAGGCTGAGCGTAGTCGCAGGCTGAGCGTAGTCGAAGCCTGGGTGTCTTGGCGAAAAGTG
>CAZCWE010000398.1:0-1314 GCA_964502285.1 uncultured Spirulina sp.
CAGGCTGCGGCGGCGGCTTGGGCGGTAACAGAGCCACCACCGTTGCCAACCCCAGCACAAAGCCACTCGTTGCCACGCCAAGGAGTTTATTCCGCGCCAGACTCACTTGAAACCGTTTCACCAGGGGGGAGGTCATGGGACTTTTGCACAGTAAGGAACCGCATCCTAATCCTAGCGGCCCCACGGCAGAAATGCGATAGAGTCTGAGACCCTCGCCCTCAGTGTGTGGATGCAAGGGTGAGTCATGCAGAGAAAGGGGCGCGATCGCGCTAAGATCAGTCCGCATTCTGTGGGACATATTTTCAGGAGAAGGCCATGACCGACACCATCTTACTCGCCGTCAATGGCACGCTGATGCAAGGCTTAGAACTCAATGGCAATCTTCTCGCGGTGCATGCTACGTTTGTCCGTGCCACGACGACGGAACCCTGTTATCGGTTGTGGACGATTGGCGATCGCCACCCCGCCATGCAGCGCGTCGCCCAAGGAGGCGTTGCCGTGGCCGTCGAAGTGTGGGCCGTGCCTGCGGCGGGCATTGCGCAGATTTTGCAGCAAGAGCCACCGGGATTATGTGTGGGGAAGGTGCGCCTAGTGGATGGTGAAGAGGTGTTAGGCGTAGTGGGAGAGGCGATCTGCTGTGAGCAGGGACGCGAAATTACGGAATACGGGGGATGGCGTGCCTACTGTGCATCTCGCACCTAGAGCAGCCGGGATCGTGCCTGGGACAGGTAGCCCCAGATTAGCAGTACGCGCTGATGTCTTCATTGCATTCATCGGCTAAATAACAGAGGGCGCGGAAACGGAGTTCCATCAATTCCGGATAGAGGGGGTTGAGTTTGCACAAGGGCGGGATTTGCGCCACTTTGCGGCCTAAGATGCGGATTTCGCGGGCGAAGGGGCATTGATTGGGGATTAAGGTGCAGAGGCGGCGGGCCATGGTTGCGTTGGCGATCGCAAACTCTTGGAGCCAAGTGCGCACGGGTTGCAAGGGTGCAAAGCGAGCGTTAGACGGTTGCAACGATTGGGTTGAGTTCAACATAATTCTGCCTTTGAGAGTAATGGATGGATTCGGTGTAACGCCTTGGTTTGCTGCGTTGTTCATACTATATCGATAATTCTCAGGAATATAAAGACCCATTAAATATAAATAAACTTGATGATTGATAACCAAACCTAATTCTTTCCCCAGCGCACCCTGAGCAAAGTCGTTGGCGAAGCCTCCCGAAGGGATAGGGTAAGCGGGGCCGCCGGGCTTCGACTTCGCTCAGCCCTCGGTGATTCGCTCAGCCCTCGGTGATTCGCTCAGCCCTCGGT
>CAZCWE010000398.1:1414-3245 GCA_964502285.1 uncultured Spirulina sp.
TTCGCTCAGCCCTCGGTGATTCGCTCAGCCCTCGGTGATTCGCTCAGCCCTCGGTTGGGGGTAGGCTAGATTTTGGATCGCTGGAGCGGATTGGCAATTGCTGCGATGATGCAGGGATGCTGTGATTGTTGAATGAGTGGAGTAAGCCATGATTACCGGAGACCTGAAAAGTAAAGTCGATAAGCTCTGGGAAACGTTTTGGAGCAACGGGATTAGTAATTCCCTGTCGGTGATCGAGCAGGTGTCTTATCTGTTGTTCATCAAGAGCTTAGACGATGCGGAACTCCTGAAAGAGAAGAAGGCGAGCCGCACCGGGCAGCCCGCGAAAAATCTGATGTTTGGCCCTGAGCAACAATTGTGTCGGTGGTCGAATTTTAAGAACCTCAACAACAGCGAGGAGATGCTGAAGGTGATGCGGGATAAGGCGTTCCCGTTCATCAAAAATTTAGGTGGCACGGCGGCGGGCAGTACCTACAGCCAGCACATGAAGGATGCGACATTCTTAATCACGAGTCCGGCACTGCTGAAGAATGTGGTGGCTCAGGTGGATAAGATTCTGGATGACTTGACCCAGGTGGCGGCGGAGTCTGAGGACAAGACCTATGTGGATTTGATGGGGGATGTGTATGAATATATGCTCGAAAAGCTGACGGAGGCGGGGCGTAATGGGCAGTTTCGCACGCCGCGCCATATTATTCAGATGATGGTGGAGATGATGGAGCCGACGGTGCAGGATGTGGTGTGCGATCCGGCCTGTGGTACGGCGGGGTTTTTGGTGGCGATCGCGCAATATCTCCAGGAGGCAAAGGATGAGGCGGGGAATTATCTACTGAATGCACCGGGGGCGCGATCGCACTTCAACTCCGCGATGTTCCACGGGTTTGATTTTGATGCGACGATGCTGCGGATCGGCAGTATGAATATGATGCTCCACGGCATCCAAGACCCGAACATTCAGGCCCAGGATTCCCTTTCCGAAGACCACGCGGGGGAGGAGGAACAATTCACGTTAATCCTGGCGAATCCGCCGTTTAAGGGGTCGCTGGATTATGATGCGACGGCGAAGGACTTGCAGGCGATCGTGAAGACGAAAAAGACAGAGTTATTATTCTTGGCGTTGTTGTTGCGGCTGTTGAAGAAGGGGGGACGGGCGGCGGTGATTGTGCCGGATGGGGTGCTGTTTGGCTCCTCGAAGGCTCACAAGGGGATTCGTCAGACGCTGGTGGAGGATCACAAGTTGGAGGGGGTGGTGTCGATGCCGTCGGGGGTGTTTAAGCCCTATGCGGGGGTTTCGACGGCGATTCTGATTTTCACGAAGACGGGCGCGGGCGGGACGGATCGGGTCTGGTTTTACGATATGCAGGCGGATGGGTTGTCGTTGGATGATAAGCGATCGCCCGTGGAGGCGAATGATATTCCGGATCTGTTGGCGCAGTGGAAAAAGCGAGGGCTGAGCGAAACAAACCGAGGGCTGAGCGATCGAGGGCTGAGCGAAGTCGAAGCCCGGCCACCCTTCGACTCCGCTCAGGGTTCAGTTGTTGCTCAGGGTTCGCTGAGCGATCGCAAGGCGAAGGCGTTTATGGTTCCGAAGGAGGAGATCGCGGCGAATGGGTATGATCTTTCGATTAATCGGTACAAGGAGATTGAATATGAAGAGGTGAGTTATGAAGCTCCGGGGGTGATTTTGGGCAAGTTGCGCGATTTGGAGGATGAAATTCGGGCGGATCTCGATGCGTTGGAGGCGATGTTGTGAGTTCTAATGGAATGATCAATCTGTTTATTTGTTTTATCGTTCGGATGGGGTGCAGCGTTGGGTTTGTGCTGTTGCTCG
>CAZCWE010000398.1:3255-4187 GCA_964502285.1 uncultured Spirulina sp.
AATGGGGAAGGATTTGTGATTACTGCTTATCGAACGAGCGCAATTAAGGAGGGTTTGAGGCTATGGCCGAGGTGAAGGTTTTTCATGATCCAGTGGGTCAAACGTTGGTGGTTTGGTTTGGCAACCCGGAGGATGAGGATGTTGCGGAGGAGACCGGAGATGAGATTATCTTGATGAAAGATCGCGCCGGAACTGTGATCGGGTTTGAGAAGTTGAATTTTTCACTGGCGGACTCGGAGCGGGTGCGGTTTGCGTTTGAGTCTTTGGCGGGGTGAGTTGGCGTTAGGGGTTGGGGTTTTGTGGGTTTAGGGTTTGTTGTGTTTTGGATGTTTTAGGAAGTTTTGAAGTATGAAGTCCAAGTATCCTTTAGTTAAAATAAAAAACCTTGTAGACTCGACAAAAAAATGGAACCCTCAAAAAAATCCGGAAAATATTGAATTTCAGTATATTGATATTGCTTCTGTTAGTCGCGAAACAAAATCAATCGAATCAGTTAATAGTATTTATGCTCATGAATCACCTAGTCGTGCCAGACAGTTAGTAAAAGCCAATGATGTCCTTATTTCAACGGTTCGACCTAATCTAAATGCTGTTGCTCATGTAAATTCTACTTTTGATGGCGCAACTGCATCAACAGGATTTACAGTTTTACGCCCGAATCATAAAAAACTAGACTCTCGCTATCTTTTTCACTGGGTTAAAACTTCTTATTTTGTTGAAGATATGACACAACAAAGTACAGGAGCTAGTTACCCTGCTGTTTCTGATTCAATTGTTAAATCCTCTCTAATCCCGTTGCCGCCGCTTGAGGAGCAGAAGCGGATTGCGGCGATTTTGGACAAGGCGGATGGGGTGCGGCGTAAGCGTCGGGAAGCGATCGCACTTACGGAAGAGTTGGCGCGATCGCTCTTCCTCGATATGTTCGGCGATCC
>CAZCWE010000399.1:0-4165 GCA_964502285.1 uncultured Spirulina sp.
CTCCGCAGGAGATAGCCCGGCCGCTTACCCTTCGACTTCGCTCAGGGTGCGCTGGGTTGCTTAGGGTTGCGCTGGGTTGCTTAGGGTGTGCTGGGTTGGGGGTGCTGGTTGAATGTTTTGAATAGTTGCTCCTGGCGATAGAACGATCGCACCTCCCCTAGACACACTAGCGACGGCGGCGGCGGCGATAGTCGGCACTTTGGCGGTATTCGTTGATTAGGTCGAGGGCGCGTTGGCGCATCCGGGTGTGGCGATCGATGCCCTCGAAGCTGTAGCGGTTGAAGCCGTTTTCGAGGATGTAGGTTTCGAGGTATTGGACGCGATCGCCCGTATCCGGGTGTGTTGACAACCATGCGGGCGGGCTTGGCTTGTTCATGTCATCGAGGGTTTCCATCAGGTTGCGCACCCCATCGGCGGCATAACCGCTGGCCGCGAGCATCCGAGTGCCGAGGCGATCCGCTTGCCGTTCCATGCCGCGACTGTAGCCGAAGACGAGTAAATTTGTGGCCAGACCGCCGAAGGGGACATATTGGGCGAGGTTGGCGGTGAATTGCCCACGGGTGACCAGTTGAAAACCGTGGGACAGGGCAGAATGGGAAATTTCGTGGGCGATCAGTCCCGCGAGTTCGGCTTCGGTTTCGGTTTCGAGAATGGCTCCGGCGTTGATGAAGATTTTGCCGCCAGGGAGGGCGAAGGCGTTGAGGGTGTCGTCGAGAATGAGGTTGAATTCATAGGTGAATTCGTCGCGGCCGGTGGTTTGGGCGAGGGCTTGGCCGATTTCGTCCACATAGCCCAACAGCAGCGGATCGTCCACCATCGGCGCGACTGCTTTAACGCGGCTTGCGATGCGATCGCCTATTTTTTCTTCCCCATCCAGGAGGATGATGGCGGTTTCCACCGCAGAAATGGGCCCGAAAATATTCCCCGTCACCGCAAACCCGACAATCCCGGTCAAAATATTGGCGATCGCATTGCCCCGAATCCGGCTCCGTAACTTCCGCTCGTAGCGTTCAAATTTCTCATCGGCAATCTGGGCAAACGCTGCCGCCTGGGGATGATCGGGGTTGAGGATTGTAAACTGACGCGCCAACAACGACGCATCGAGCCATTCCTCCGCCTCACTTTGAGCCTCAATCGTCATCATGAGCAATTCCGGCTGATCCGGGTAGCGATTGGCCGCCTGTTCAAGGAGTTCTAGGGCGCGTTCGTTTTGGTTGCGATCGCGCAATTCCTGGGCATAGCTCACATAGGCCGGGATAAATTCCGGCTGTTCTTCGAGGAGTAAATCCAGCGGCGCGAAAATCTTACTGGTTAAATTCGCTTCGACCCCCTCTTGGTGGGTGCGCCAATAGACCCCTGCGGCCGGGGACAGCAGTTCCGGATCGGTAATCGCGGCGGCGTGGGCAGCGTGTTCGCCCGACTGCTCCAACTCAAAGGGCTCTTTGGCTGCCTGGTAAAAATCCACAGCCGTGGGCATATCTTCGGCCAGGAAGGCGCGATCGCCCTGACGAATCAACGCATGGCGGGCGCGATCATCGGGAGTTAATTCAAACGATCCAAACCCCGTTTCCCCCCACGGATCGGGACTTTTTCGGGGAATTGAAGTAATAGCCGCCTCGGACTCTGGTTCCTCCGACGTTGCCTCAATATCCTCATCCACAGGGGGCGCGGTCGCGTCCGGTTCTGCCGGGTCGGTGGGCATGGGTTCGGCCGGAACCTCCAACGCCAACGGCTCCACATCCAACGCGATCGCTTCAGTGAAGACCGGCGCGGCGGAAATATTGTCGGGGGAGGGGGGCAGCGGGGTGATGACGAGCGGAGTTGCGGCCGGGGCAGTCTGGGCGGTAGCGATCGCACTCCCATCGGATTCGAGGGGGGATTCGAGGGCGATCGCGGCTTCAGCACTAATGAAACCGAGGGGAAGCAGGAGGATAGACCAAGCCAGTTTCATAGGGCAACTCTTCAACATTCAACAGGACGACTATGCCCCATCGTGACGTAAAACCAGCCCAATTGTTGCCGCTTGGAGCATCTCTGCACAGACTGGCCGGGTGGCGATCGCGTCATCCCGTCTTCGCCGTCTCCTCGTCGGGAAAACTTTGTGTGAAGATAAAGGTGATTGAGCACCCGGCATCGGCTGGGGTGGTGAGATTCCAGCGGCATAGTTTATGAATCATTTTCAGACTCAACCTGAAGCGAATGATGCGGTCTTGGGGGGGCAAGCCCTAGCCCCGGATGGTCTTGTGTTGGGGGGCTTTTCCGGTGTCCAAACTCGGCTCCGGAACCCCCAAGAAGCCGTGCGACGGGCGGCCCTTGTTGAAGCGATGCAACAGGGCGATCCCGGCTTGGCGTTGGTGCTCAATGCCCTCCAGGATCACAGTCCCCGCGTCCAATGGACAGCCTACCAACTGCTGCAACAATGGGCGGTGACGATCGCCGACACCCTCGAACAGGAGCGGTGGTATGTGAAAATCCTGCTCACCCTGCGATCGTTCAATCCCTGGCCCCTGTTTACTAACCTCCTCAGTATTCAAGCCCATAGCCAGCCCGTCACCGGTTTAGCCATCAGCCCCGACGGCCAAACCGTGATCAGCAGCAGCCTCGATAAAACGATCAAACTCTGGCACGTTCCCACGGGGCAACTGCGCCACACCCTCGTCGGGCATTCCGATTGGGTCTCGGCGATCGCCCTCACCCCCGACGGCCGCACCCTCGTCAGCGGCAGCATGGATCGCAGCCTCAAACTGTGGGATCTCACCACGCCCCAACTGCAACGGATTTTCACCAGCCCCAACAGTTTCGTAAAAGCGATCGCGATCAGCCCCAACCAGCAGACGATTCTCAGCGGCGGCGTGGATGGTGTGCTCACCCTTTGGGACAGCCTCAGCGGCCAAATCCGGCAGCACCTGATCGGACATCACAGCGTCATCCAAGCTGTGTGTTTTAGCCCTGACCAACGCTTCGCCGCCAGTGGCAGCGCCGACGGGATGATCTTGCTGTGGGATTTAGCGACCGGACGTGCGATCGCTACCCTCCACGGCCATCTCAACAGCATCACCGGCCTCGTCTGGCATCCCGAACACCCCGCCCTGATCAGCAGCAGCACCGACAAAACCCTCATCCTCTGGGATCTCAAAACCCAAACCCTTCAGCATCGTTTCATCGGCCATTTGAATGAAATTCACGCCCTTTGTCTCAGCAATAATGGCAAAACAATCCTGAGCAGTGGATCAGATGCCGCCATTAACATTTGGAATCTCCGAACCCGCAAACTTCAACACACTTTAGTCGGCCATCAAAGCTCCGTAATTTCGCTGACAAGTAACCGTAGCAGCACTCAAGTTGTCAGTGGAAGTATGGACGGCAAAATCAATATTTGGGGCGTAAAAGACTAGCCATAGCAACGGTTTCCGGTATCTATCCCATACCCCCGGAATACCTCACCCCCCATCCCCAAAGAACCACAATAGGATATCTTGAATTAAATTATTTCCAATCAGGGTATCTCTATGTTCAATCAATTTAAACTTTTCGGCTATTTAATCTTAATGCTATCCACAATTGGATTAAATAATACGGCTTTATGCCCTGATTCCACCCTCGCATCTGCACCCTATTGCCAATGTTGCGATGAAAACGGTGAAAACTGTAAATCTTGTCTCTGTAACTAACTGCAACGCTTGAACGGCTGGCGAGAATCGCTACTCCAGCCACAACGGCATAACGCAATCAATCAGCGAAGTCTTCGCTGATTGATTGGTTTCTACTCGTAATTTTGTGTCTGGCAGCGGACGTTACCCCAGCAGCGTCATGGCGCGTTGCACAAACGCCCCAGCGGTGAGACCGTTAAACGTCATCACAGCCCCGGCACTGGCCGCTGTGTCGCCCCGTTTCCAGGCAAACAAATCACGGGGAGCCGTCGAACGCAGCAAAATCGGCTCCAACATTGCGCCAGAACCGCCCGTAATCGCCAACACCGCCTCGCCGCCAAACAGCGCGGTAAAGTCTGCATCCGAGAGGAAGCCGTGATCCGGTTCGCTGCACAGGTCTGCCGCCACATCCGATTCCCGATAGAGGCGGCGGGGGCTAACCACCACCACCACTTTGGAGCCGATGCCCTGGGCCTTGAGTTGTTCCACCGCATCGAGCACCGGAATCAGGGTCA
>CAZCWE010000400.1:0-757 GCA_964502285.1 uncultured Spirulina sp.
CTGAGCGGAGTCGAAGGGTAAGCGGCCGGGCTTCGACTCCGCTCAGCCCTCGGTTTAATGATCAGCCCTCGGTTTCATGATCTCACTTCAGTCTTGATCGCCATTATTTAGGGATAGTCTTTGATCACGTTTAAGGTTAACTGTAATTCTTCAATGAGGTTATTATAAAGGGCGCTTTCCTGAAGGAGAAGATTCACATCGTTGACCTGATTGGGGTAGCGATCGCGCCATAATTGGCTTGGCGTTAATTGCGTTTGAACCAATTCAAAATCCACCCCCAAATACAACGCCAGCGGCGTATTAGCCACCCCCTGCGCCTGCCATTCCTCATTCATCCGGCGCGAAAACATCATCAACCCCGTCGGCGTAATCGCCCGCACATGGGTCGGATCATGGACAAAATTATCGTGGCGATGGTGCGGCACGACAATCTGCACCGTCGCGCCATGACCGCAGACCCGATACAGCTCTTGGATAATCGCCAAATAACTCGCCGTAGACTGCCCCAAATGCTCCAACACATGGATCAACTGCACATCCTCCACCGTATTGTCATCCCACGGCCAGGGCACAGTTTCCAAATCCCAGCGCAGATCCGGCGTACCAAACTGATCCACATTCACATAGCCCGGCAGCCGTTTCGAGCCACAGCCTAAGTTCAAGCGCAATTTTCCCATGCTCTTCGCATTGCTCCGGCATCACTGAGGAGGTTAACCCTCAGGATAGTCGAGGCGACACGACCCACGCCCCAAACGGC
>CAZCWE010000400.1:767-4128 GCA_964502285.1 uncultured Spirulina sp.
ACCTCCTCCACCTCCTTCAGCATGGCCCAGAAACACGCTATTCTAAGGATTATTCCCCATCGAACCCCACACCCAACCGGTTTCGATGCATTTTGTGACTTCACTCGACGTAACCCACCATGTTTGACGCTCTCGCCGATCGCTTAGAAGACGCTTGGAAAAAGCTACGCGGCCAAGACAAAATCTCCGACACCAACATCAAAGAAGCCCTCAAGGAAGTGCGGCGAGCACTCCTCGAAGCCGATGTTAACCTGCAAGTGGTGCGGGACTTTGTCAAAGAAGTGGAGCAAAAAGCCCTCGGCGCAGAAGTCATCACCGGAGTCCGTCCCGATCAACAATTTATCAAAATCGTCCATGATGAACTCGTGGCGATCATGGGCGACAGCAACGCCCCCCTCGCCCAGGCCGAAACCGCCCCCACCGTGATCCTGATGGCCGGTCTCCAAGGGACAGGGAAAACCACCGCCACCGCCAAACTCGCCCTCTACCTCCGCAAAGAGCAGCGCAGTTGTCTAATGGTGGCCACCGACGTTTATCGGCCAGCGGCGATCGACCAGTTGATCACCCTGGGGAATCAGATCGACGTGCCCGTGTTTGACCTGGGGAAAGATGCGAACCCGGTGGAAATCGCCCGCCAAGGGGTGGAACGAGCCAAGGAACTTGGCGTGGATACGGTGATCATCGATACCGCCGGACGCTTGCAAATTGACGCAGACATGATGGGTGAGTTAGCCCAGATTAAGGAAATCGTCCAGCCCCACGATACCCTGCTCGTCGTCGATGCGATGACCGGGCAAGAAGCCGCCAACCTCACCCGCACCTTCCATGAGGAAATCGGGATCACGGGGGCAATCCTCACGAAGATGGACGGGGACAGTCGCGGCGGGGCGGCGCTTTCGGTGCGCTGCATTTCCGGCCAGCCGATTAAGTTCATCGGGGTGGGGGAAAAGGTGGAAGCCCTCCAGCCCTTCTATCCCGATCGCATGGCTTCGCGCATCCTCAATATGGGCGACATTCTCACCCTCGTGGAAAAAGCCCAGGAGGAAATCGATCTCTCCGATGCGGTGGAACTGCAAGAGAAGATCATGGAGGCGCGGTTTGACTTTAACGATTTCCTGAAGCAGATGAAGCTGCTGAAGAATATGGGGTCATTGGGCGGCATCATGAAGCTCATTCCTGGCATGGGGAAACTGAGCAGTTCTGACCTCAAAAAAGGTGAGTCCCAACTGAAGATCACCGAGGCGATGATCAGTTCAATGACCATGGCGGAACGCAAAGATCCCGACCTGTTGGCGAAGTCTCCGAGTCGGCGCGATCGCATCGCTCGCGGCTCCGGTCACTCTGTCCGGGAGGTGTCGAAACTGATCGCCGACTTTACTCGGATGCGATCGATGATGCAGCAGATGGGCCAAGGGGGCGGGATGCCCGGTATGGGGATGCCCGGCATGGGTGGCGGCCTCGGCGGCATGTTCGGCGGTGGCGGCGGCCCTGCCCCAGCGGGCTACGGCGGCGGCAAAAAGCGCAAAAAAATCAAGAAGAAAAAAGGCTTCGGCGATCTGTAAATCTGCACTCACACAGATAAGGGGCTTCAGCCAAGCAGTATACCCTGAGCAACCCAGCGCACCCTGAGCTTGCCGAAGGGGGTCGGAGCCCGGTCGCTTACCCTTCGACTTCGCTCAGGGTGCGCTGACTTGAATGTCCTAATGAATTTGTCCACTGCTATATATATTCTCATCATTGATTGCAACAATTAGGCTCGCAACTTCAGTTCGATAATATTCCAAGCTTCAAGGTATTTATCACCTTCATCAGTAAAGTTACGTATATTTGAGTCTTTTCTTGGTAAACCATTGCTCTTTTTTCCCTTTAACCACTCTCGATGACTCGTATATATTTGCTTTGCGACAACTTCACTAGGCACAATTCTATATTCCGGTCTTTTCAGAAAACCTTTGATAGCAACAAAGATATAAAAGTGATTATCTGAATAAAATTCTTCAGATTTCTTCGATAGAATCCACTTATTTTTGCCATCACTGTTTGTCTTGACTTGAATGCTGATTGACTTTGTTCCATCTTTATTACTAGCAATGATATCAATACCTCTGCTATTCCTTAATGTGATGGAAGATACAATACCTCGTAAACTAAGCTCACCCGCAGCTAAATATTCACCGGCTACACCCACTTGAGTGGCTTCAATTTTTGCGAATTCCAGTTCTTGCTGATGGTCTTGACTTCTCACAAATAACCTCTATACGTTTGGGTTGCAATTCAAAGATGTAGTGAACGTAATTTTTTCAACATTAAGACAATGACAGTAAAAAATCTCACTTATCCTAATAGTGATCATCCGCTTCCAGATCGGGCATTTCCTCTAAAATCTCTTCTGCACTCAGACCGGCGGCAAACAGATCCAGCACATCCGATACCCGAATTCTCATCCCCCTCACACAAGGACGACCACCACACTGCTGGGAATTAATCGTAATTCTTTCAAGTAAGGTTGGCATAGAGCATATCTCAGTAGTTGTCTTTTCCTAGTATGAACCGTGACGCGCTGCCCATTGTGTATCATCCGGATTATGTAACGCCGCTGCCGGAGCAGCATCGGTTTCCGATGCCGAAATTTAAGCTGCTCCATGATCACCTGTTGCAGGCCGGGATTACCCGCCCGGAAGCGGTGTTCAAACCCGATCGCGCCGCCCCGGAACTCCTCGCCCTTGTCCATGACCCCGCCTATATCACCGCCTATTGCACCGGAACCCTCGACCCCAAAGCCCAGCGGCGGATTGGGTTGCCCTGGAGTCCGGGACTGGTGAAACGCACCTGTACGGCGGTGGGGGGGACGGTGCTCACGGCGCAACTGGCGTTAAAGTATGGCATTGCCTGCAATACGGCGGGGGGGACGCACCATGCGTTTCCGGACTATGGGTCGGGGTTTTGCATTTTTAATGATTTGGCAGTGGCGGCGCGATCGCTCCTCCGGGCGGGACAGGTGCAGCGGGTGTTAATTATTGATCTCGATGTGCATCAGGGAGATGGGACGGCGTGGATTTTTCGGGACGAGCCGAGGGTGTTTACCTTTTCGATGCATTGTGAGGCGAATTTTCCGGGGCGGAAGCAGCAGAGCGATCGCGACATTCCCCTGCCCGTGGATTTGGATGATGATGGCTATCTGCAAATCCTCGCGGCCCAATTGCCGGACATTTTGAAGATCGCCCAGCCGGATCTGGTGCTTTACGATGCGGGGGTGGATGTCCATGGGGGCGATCGCCTTGGGAAACTCGCCCTCAGTGATGCGGGCATCTATCGGCGCGATCGCATGGTGTTAAGCAGTTGCCACGCAGCGGGCTATCCC
>CAZCWE010000401.1:0-4105 GCA_964502285.1 uncultured Spirulina sp.
TTACCCTATCCCTTCGGGAGGCTTCGCCAACGACTCCGCTCAGGGTGCGCTGGTTAGTATGCCCGGCCGCTTATACCTAACGACAGGCTCAGGCTTCCGTTACAACCCCAAGCCTAAAAATTGCCGCTGTTGCCACAGGAGAAACAGGCCACTGACACCAATGAAAATCACCACCAAACGCCGGAACTGTTGATCGCTCATTTTTGTGAGCAGCCATTGCCCCAAAAAATTCCCCGGCAACGCCGCAACACCGATGATCAGACCATAGCCGAAGGTTTGCCAACTCAAGATCCCAAACAGACCGTAGGCCAATAATTTCACCAGATGCACCCCCAACACATTAAGGGATTTGGTGGCGAGCATTTCCTCCTTGTTGAGGCCGTAGCCGAGATAAAACGGATGCAAGATTGGGCCCGTGGAGCCAATCAATCCAGAAAAGAAAGCATAGAAAAAACCCAGGGGCAGGAATGCCCAGGCGGCAATTCGGTTGCGGGGTTTAGATGAATCTGCCGGGGTGCGATCGCGCAGTAACCCCACCACCGACGTTAAAAGGAAAACCGCCAGCAGCAAACTCAACCACTCAATCCGCGTCCGGCTCAACACAAACGCCCCCAACACTGCCCCCACCGTTGCCCCCGGCAAGCACCACAACACTACCCGCCATTCAATTTGCTGCCAATAAATCCAAACCCGTTGCCCATTGCCGAACAACATCCCCGTCGTCAACACTGGCGGCACCACCGCCGGACTCAGCAACGCACTAATTGCCGGAATCAAGATCAGCGGACTCCCGCCCCCAATTAAGCTGCTAATCAACCAGGCTGCACTACTCGCTAACGCTAACCAAAAAACGATCACGCTATTATTTCCTACTCTGTCTCTTCGTAATTTAACGAAAAATTAATATTTTCCGTGGCCTGTGACCCATCCCACGCTAGGCTAACCAGTAACATCACTCTCCCCAACCTTGATTGTTATGTCTGCCCAAGCTGCCAACCGCCCCAAAATTATTGTCCTCGACGATGACCCCACCGGCTCCCAAACGGTTCACAGTTGCCTACTGTTGATGCAATGGGATGTGGACACGCTGCGCCTGGGCTTGGCGGATGCGGCTCCGATTTTCTTTGTGCTCACCAATACCCGTGCCCTCACTCCCGACGAAGCCACCCAAATTACCCGCGAAGTGTGCCAAAATCTGCGCTTGGCCTTAGATGCGGAGGGGGTGACGGAATTTCTCGTGGTGAGTCGTTCGGATTCGACGCTGCGGGGGCATTATCCGGTGGAGACGGATGCGATCGCCGATGAATTAGGCCCCTTTGATGCCCATTTCCTCACCCCGGCCTTTTTTGAAGGAGGACGCATCACCCGCAACAGCACCCACTATTTGCTGATCAATGGCGTGGAAACCCCGGTCCATGAGACCGAATTCGCTAAGGATTCTGTGTTTGGCTATAGCACGGCGTTTTTGCCGGACTATGTGGCGGAAAAAACCGGGGGGCGAATTGCGGCGGATCAGGTGGAGCGGTTTGAACTGGGGGAGGTGCGATCGCGCTGCCAAGACCGTTTAATGACTCTCGCTGGGAATGTCTGCTGTGCCGTCGATGGCGAAACCCAAGCCGACTTTGACACCTTCGCCGCCGATCTGCTGGCCGCCGCTGCCCAAGGCAAACGCTTCCTCTTCCGCAGTGCGGCTAGTCTCCTCACCTCCCTCGCCCAACTCGGCCCCCAACCGATCGCAGCGGAAAACATGGCAACCTATGGCCGCACCGAAAAACCTGGCGCGGTGATTGTCGGCTCCCACGTCAAAAAAACCACCGAGCAACTGATGGAATTGCTCAAGGCTGATGGCGTTGCCCCGATTGAATTAGACGTAGCCCGAATGCGGGAGGATTTTGCCCAAAGTGCCACCCTCAAGCAAGAAGCCTTAGAAAAAGTTGCCGCCGCTTTTGCCGAAAATAAAACGCCTGTCATCTATACCAGCCGTGAGGAATTGCAGTTTGAGACGGTGCAGCGACGGCTAGACTTTGGCAAGGCGGTTTCGAGCTTATTAATGGAGATTGTGCAGGGGTTGCCGCCGGAGTTGCGCTTTTTAATTAGCAAGGGTGGGATCACATCTAATGATGTGCTGAGCGTGGGGCTGGGGCTGCGATCGGCGCGGCTGTTGGGGCAAATTCTCCCCGGTTGCTCCATGGTCACGACTAGCGCGGAACATCCGCAATTTCCGAAGTTGCCGGTAGTGTTGTTTCCCGGTAATGTGGGCGATGCGACCGGGTTGGCGACGGTCTATCAGCGATTGCGATACGCCAGCACATCACGGCGCGAACCCTGAACAGGAAAATTATCTCAGCCCCAGTTGTACTCGGATTGCCAACTCGACAGCCGTCATTTCTTCAGGGGTGATTTCTCCTGCTTTCTTCCGCATTCTTTGTTTAGAAACAGTGGTGAGTTGGTCTGCCATGACTTTTCCCGGACGACCCTGAAAGGTGATCTTTGCTTCACTGGGGTAGATTCGAGACACATTGCTTGTGATTGGCACAACCTGAACTCGGTTAAGATTTCGGTTGGCCGCATTGTTGCTGATGATCACAGCAGGTCGCTCTTTCTTGATTTCGCCACCGACTGACGGATCAAAATCAATCCACCACACCTCACCTCTGTTCATGTTTCACCGTCCCCAATCAACGCCTCAGACCACGCTAACGCCTCTGTTTCGCGCTCTTGATCTTCAGCCATGAGCTTGTAGGCAGCGTCTAGCTGATCCTCGACAACATAGGGGCGTAATAAATCTTCAATAAACTGACTAATTGCCCCTTTGCCAACCACGGCATACAGGCCGTCGTATACCTGTTCATCAATACTGATTGTCAACTTTTTCTGCATCATCTCCTCCTTATACGTGTAAGTATACGTATAAATATTACCGTGGTGGATTAGCGATCGCAGTACGCCAGCGCTTAACGGTAGGTTGTAGCGATGCCGAGAGCCAGCGATCGCCCTCCGGGTAAAGCGGCAGGCGGCGGGTGAGTTGCCAACCGTTGCGGGCGAGACATTGGCTTAGGGCTTCAATCTTTTGATGTTCATAATCGGGATTGACCTCATCAATAGGGCCAATGCCGCCAAGATCTCGCGCTCCGGCCTCCAGGCAAGCCAGGAGGGTTTCGGGTTCCTGGATTAAGTTCGGCGGGATTTGGATTTGCACATCGGGCGGCAGGATATCCCGCGCCAGCGCAACGGCCCGAACCATCTGATCGCCTGAGATGCCCAGCCCGTGAAAGGTTTCCTGAGAACCGGGGTTATAGGGTTGCAGGATCACTTCTTGGATATGGCCCCAGTTTTGATGACAGTGGGCGATCGCCTCCAACGTCTCGCGCCAATCCTGTGCCGTTTCGCCAATGCCCAGGAGCAAACCCGTCGTAAAAGGGATTTGGAGTCGTCCGGCGGTATCGAGGTAGCGCAGCCGCACCGCTGGGTCTTTGCTGGGCGCATGGCGATGGCGCGTCTGTTGCAATCGGGGCGTGACCTGTTCGAGCATCAACCCCATCGACACATTCACCGCCTTTAACCGCGCCATTTCCGCCTCGCTGAGAATCCCCACATTACTATGGGGCAAAAATCCCAACGCCAACGCCAATGCACACAGGTCATAAATGCGATCGAGCCAGGCTTGGCGGCGATCGCTGCGGGGATGCACCTCACCGCTGAGGATCAAGATTTCGATCACACCTTGGGACTGGAGAGGGAGAAGGCGATCGCGAGCCGCCGTTAATGAGAGCCACTGATCCCGACCCGGATCAACCCGAAAATTGCAGTAATCACAACGGTTAAAGCATTCATAGGTGGGAACCAGAGTATAGGCCGGGCTATAGGTGATCCGGTGAGTCATCGGTCAAAACTGAGTACGGACATCCCCCATTGTTACAAACGCTTTACATTCCTTAACGTTCTTGCTATGCTTGTACCCAAGGGAAACAACTTTCCCTCCATATATATCTCTTTCGCAATTATCTAACCATGACCACAACCATTCAGGCTCAACAAAGCGGCTCCATCTGGGAACGCTTTTGCCAATGGGTCACCAGCACCAACAACCGCCTCTACGTGGGCT
>CAZCWE010000402.1:0-4103 GCA_964502285.1 uncultured Spirulina sp.
TGAGATAGGGGCGATAGTTGGGGGTTCCGGCAATATAGAGGCCGAAAAAGGCAGTGCTGAGGCTGCGCATATAGTCTTGGGCGATCGCCGGGTCCGGGCCGAGCACGGCGGGCGGCAACTCCACATCCTCATCCGTGGCCCCCAAGGCGGAAAAATGCGTGCCATTTTCCAATAACACCAAATAGCGTTCGATGGTTTGCAACGCCATGAAGGGCAGGATTTGTTCATCCAGGGCTGGGGTGACGGTGTCCGCGCTGCCGGAGACGATCATCGTCGGGATTTGGATGTTGGCTAATTCCTCCGGGCCGAAAATTTCACTACTGAGGGGATTAATCGCGATCGCCGCCTTGACCCGTTCATCCCGCAACGAAGGCGGCGCAGCCGGGGGCGCAAATTGCGGCAACTTTAAGGCGGCGCATTGCAACACCAGAGATAAATTCAGGGCATAGAGACTATCGGGACAGGCGGCGGCTAGGGCCTCTTGGTTAATCCCCGCACCGGCCAAGGCGAGGGCGGTATAGGCCCCGAAGGATTGACCAATCACCCCCACCGCTTCGAGGTTGAGGCGATCGCCGTACTGCTGAGTGAGCCAATCTAAAACGAGGGTGATGTCTTGGGGACGGTCGAGGAGTTCCTCCGGTGGCGTGATTTCGCGGGCGAGACCGGAGGCCAGGGCGGCCAACTGTTCGCCGTTGCTGCCGGGGTGTTCCGGGACGGCCACCGCAAACCCGTAGGACACCAAATGCTCGGCTAGGTAGGCGAAGGTTTGGCGGTTGGAGCCCAGACCGTGGGAAATCACCAAAACCGGCGCATTTCCCCGCAAATTTTGTTCCGGGAGGTAAAGGGTGAGCAAAAACTCCCGTTGCCGATTGGGATCAGTGAGTTGCCATTCTTGGATTTCAAAATTAAACGGGCCGGGGTTGCGGAGTTCCAACGGCAGGGGCGCGGTGGGTTGCGCGATCGCTTCCTGCTCCGCAATCGCTTGGACAGCAGCGATCGCCTCATCCGTTGCCTCCATTTTGCGGCTGACCAAGCTCACCAACTCAAACACCAGAGCCGAATTGACCCGCAACCCCTTCACCGGAAACTTCCGCAACACATTCAACGGCGTTAACCCCTCGTCCTGATCCGCCGCCGCCAGGATCAACGCCGACCGCAGGGCATAGAACCCCGACACCCGTTGCCGCGTCAAAATCAATTCCCCCACCTGCCGCAACATCACTTCACCTTGGGTCGAATAGAGAAATTGCGAAATTGCGATCGGGTCTACCGGAGCGCGTTGACCGAGCACCGTTCGCAACTCTGCCAACTGTTCATCACTCAACCGCGAGGCCACATCCTGAAAATCCGGGGCAATTTTCCCCGTCTCGGCGTACTGTTCTAGGGATTCCACCGCGATGGAAAATTCCAGCGGCCCGAAGTTGAACACAATCGTTTCGGCTGCGATCGCAATCCCCGGAAACAGCACCCCCACGGGCATCACCAATGCCCCCATCACCCCACGCCACCACTGCTTCATCTCAACTTTCCCCCACAATCGAATCTGTATATAATAAAGTTCTTCAAAATATCCACGTTCTCCGGTGCAGACATCAAATCTATGAGTATCCAAGATCTCCACGGACGCGATTTACTCAGCCTTGCCGACCTCAACCCCACGCAAATCCAGGAGCTTCTTGACATTGCGACTGCCCTGAAAACGGGAGCCGAAAAACCCCTCTGCAACAAAGTGCTGGGCTTACTCTTCTACAAAGCCTCCACCCGTACCCGTGTCAGTTTTTCCGTGGCCATGTACCAACTCGGCGGCCAAGTCATCGACCTCAACCCCAGCGTTACCCAGGTCGGCCGCGGCGAGCCGATCGTAGACACCGCCCGCGTCTTGGATCGCTATCTGGATATTCTGGCAATTCGCACCTTTGCTCAATCTGATCTCGAAACCTTTGCCGACTACGCCCAGATTCCGGTGATCAATGCCCTCACGGATCTCGCGCACCCTTGCCAGATTCTAGCCGACTTGCTGACGATGCAGGAACAGTTCCAAACCCTCAAGGGACTGACCCTAACCTATTTAGGCGATGGTAACAATGTGGCCCATTCGTTACTGATCGGCTGTGCGTTAACGGGCGTGAACATCCGCGTCGCCACACCCCCGGACTACACCCCCAGCCCCGAAGTGGTCGCCCAAGCCCGGAGCCTCGCCCTCCCCGGCACAGACATTCAAGTCCTCGAAGACCCGATCGCTGCTGTGGAAAATACCAACGTGCTCTATACCGATGTGTGGGCGAGCATGGGCCAGGAGGATCTCGCGGAGTCGCGCATCCCCATTTTCCAGGCTTACCAAATTAATGACGCATTAATGAGCCACGCCGATCCAGACGCGATCGCGCTCCACTGTCTCCCGGCTCACCGAGGCGAAGAAATCACCGAATCCGTCATGGAAGGCCCCCAATCCCGCATCTGGGATCAAGCCGAAAACCGGATGCACGCCCAAAAAGCCCTGATCGCTTGTCTCTTGGGGGCGGTGGGTTAATTTTCCTAACCATGCCGACTCCCTGTCTCTCATTCTGCAACCAATCAGTAGGCTAGTCTGCCCCAAAAATCATGTTTATTCACACAAACACTACATCCAAAGATGCTTGGATTCAGCACATCAGCGCGTCTCTTGGCATTCCTCAAAAGAAGCGGCCAGAGAAAGTGATTGATCTTTTTGCAGGTTGTGGTGGTCTAGCTCTTGGTTTTGAGTCAGTAGGATTTCAAACTTATGGATTTGAAAAAAATTTAAGCTGTGTCAAAACATACAATATTAATCTTGAGGGTGAATGCATTTGTGAGACTTTGACACCACATACCCAATACCCTGATGCAGACATTGTCATTGGTGGGCCTCCATGCCAACCATTCAGTGTAGGAGGTGATCAAAAAGGTATTAACGATCTAAGAGACGGATTTCCGGCTTTTATTGCGGCAATAGAAAGCATAAATCCACATATTTTTCTTTTTGAAAATGTGCGTGGCTTGCTCTATCGCAACAAATGGTACCTTGATCAAGTCAATTGCAGGCTAGAAAGTTTAGGTTACATTCTTGAAGTAAAGTTACTCAACGCTAAGCATTATGGGGTTCCTCAAAATCGAGAAAGGGTAATTGTTGTTGGTCATCGTGGCGGTTTCCAGTTTCCCACCCCACACTCCACAATTATTTCAGCCGGAATCGCTTTAGGTTCAATGTTTTATCAAATTCCTGAGCACACGAAATGGTTAACGCCAAGTATGGATGCCTATATTGCTAAATATGAGGAGGCAAGTTGCTGTAAAAACCCGCGTGATCTTCATTATGATCGACCAGCAAGAACAGTAACTTGTCGAAATCTTGCGGGTGCAACAGGTGATATGCATCGTATCCGTCTACCTGATGGACGACGCAGACGGATTACTGTCAGAGAAGCAGCAAGGTTGCAATCTTTTCCAGATTGGTTTGAGTTTACGGGCAGTGAGACAGAACAGTACTATCAGATTGGAAATGCTGTTGCTCCTTTCTTTGCAAAAGCCCTAGCGAAATCTGTTATTGATTATCTGGAGAAGGGAGCAAAATATACACATCAAGAAGTAATTGCAGGAAAAGGGATAAACAAACAATTAACTCTGTTCTAAAAAAGCATGGCTTCTTATCACTTAAGTCGATTTACAGGTTCTAAAACAGACCAGCAAAAAATAAAAATATTAGAGGCAATTGAAGTTCTGGATCAGCTCGGTATACCTCTTGAAAAATATACTCAAAAGCAGTGGCGCAGAGTTGAGCGACTTGCACTTGTTCTACTAGCTCTTGGCGACATTTATCCTAATACCTCTTGGTCAGAAGCAAAAAGCAAAAATAATTGTGTATCGAAAACAACTAGAGAAATCATCAATTTCATTAATGAATACTACTCGGAATCGATGAGTAGTGGTTCTTATGATGACTTTAAACGGAAAGAAATAGATTTTTTAATGCTTGATTCTATTGTTGTACCTGGATTTATTGAGAGAACTGCGGTTAATGATAGTAGAAGTGGCTTAGTGGTGCAGAAAAGTAGTAGAAGTAGGCGAAAGCAAGACCAATCAAGGCA
>CAZCWE010000403.1:0-2707 GCA_964502285.1 uncultured Spirulina sp.
TTGCAAGATGTGCAGGATAAATATGATGTGGTGTTGATTGATACGCCGCCATCGTTGAATTTGTTCGCCCGTTATGCGTTGATTTCATCGGATTACTTAATTATCCCGTCGGATTTAAAACCCTTTGCAAATCAAGGACTGCGGAATGTGCAAGGGTTAGTCAAAGATGTGAATAGTTTTCGTAAAAATATTAACCGGGCTCCGATTTATTTACTGGGGGTTTTGGCGAATAAGGTTTCGACCAATGCGCGGTTTGTGAATTCGACCTTGCCAAAACGGATGCAGATGGTAACAGAACGCTATGGCTTGAAAATGATGGAGAGTATTATTTTTGAGCGGGAACCGTTGGCGAAATGTGCGGAGCAAGTGCGGGTGATTGATGGGCGGGAAGTGCCTGATCCGCGTTCGGTGTTGGATTATGATCCAAATTCAAAATCAGCGCAGGAGTTTAATGAATTAGCCCTAGAAGTGTTGGGGAAACTGGCTTAGATGAAACTTAAAATTAGTTTGGTGGGGGTGAAACGGATTCAGTCGGCGGTGGCGCGATCGCACTTTTCCCCCGCAGTGATTGAACAGGCAGCGCAGGCGATGTTACAAGCGGAAGGGTTGATTAATCCGCTCATTTTGCGTCGCCTGGATTGGCAATCCTATCAAGTGGTGGATAATCACCTGGGGTATTATGCAGCGGTGCGGGCGAAGGAGTTGGATTTAGCGCGGGGCGAGACGGTGCAGGCGATTATTCTCGAACCGGAACAGGAGGCGGCTCTGTTGACGCAGGTGCAACTGTTTCGCGGGGCTGAAGTTGCGCCGGCAACGGTGGCGACGGAACCACCGACCGCGCCGGATTTCGCGCACCTATTCGCCCAGTTTGAGCGCACGATCGCAACTCAACTGGCTGCGCTGCGTGACGATAATCAGCACCTTCGCCACGAGCTAGATGCGCTCCGTCATCAGATGACCGCCCCGCCGCCGATCGTATTGAACGATGCGGCCTTGGGGGCGATCGCTGAAAAACTGCTTCCCATGTTACCCATCACCCCACCGGCAACACCGCACCGCCCCTCTCCTGCCAAACCCTCTCCGTCCCGCCCCGCACCGATCTCAACCCCCACCGCAAAAATCAACCTCAATCGCGCCACAGTGGTGGAATTATGCCAAGTCAAGGGGTTGGGAAAAAGCAAGGCCGAAGCGATTTTAAAACGACGGCAAGCACAGGGAGATTTCACATCCATTGATCAACTTGCGGCTCTGTCTGGCATTACCCAGAACACAATTCAAAAAAATCGGTGGTCTGATTTGTTGGAGGTTTAAAACTGGGACGTGATGCCCACGACTAAAGCACAGCACCAATGGTGAGCTAGGGTTAGCGGGGCGGGTCGGGTCGAAGGACGCGATTGAGGATATATTGCCGAACGAGGGGGGCCAATTTGGGCAGGATGCCTCGGTGCAGGACTGTTTGGGAGAGCCAGGGTAGGATGCAGGCGATCGCTAACTCGCGCCCCCACATCACTGCGTTGCCCTGGAGTAAGCCCGGCACATCCCGCAGCACATACAACGCCGTCAATCCTCCCGAAAGTCCCCAGGCCACCCGATTGAGCAAGCCCGTCACCTCAAACGTCAGACGACCCAGAAGCTGATGAATTAACCAATAGTGCGCCGTTGATAGCTTTAACGCGAGGGCCTCATGTTCCAAACAGCTTGCACAGACTTGATGGATGATGTCCCCATCCATCGAAATCCAGGTTTTTAACACCGCCTCTTCCGACGACATCAGGGGATAGAAGGTGATAAAACTGATCGCCGATTGTAGTTGACCCTGATGATTTACCAGGACATAGCGCAACAGTGCCATCAGGAACGGTCGCGGCACGGACAGGTGCTGCCCCTGGGCTTGGGCCATCCGAATCCGGTTGAGGCTCACCGGGTCGAGGTGGAATGTCACGCCGTGGCAGAGAATCTCATTTTCTGGGGTGCGCTCCTTCACCAAACGCACCACTGAGCGTAATTTTAGGTCACGCTGTCGCCGTTGTTTAGAGCCTGTTGCGCCCACGGCTCCCCATACTTGCTGTACCATTAGCGCGATTTACGCCAGGAAAACGCATTGCCCAACTGAGCGAAGGTTTTTTGAGCGAGATCCAAAATGAAGCCCAAGAGGTTGCGCCATTGCTCTTCCCCGGCTGTGACGCTTTCTTTGTGGATGTTCAGGATCAGGTCGCGGTGGGGATGGTCGAAGATTTCGGTGCTGTAGCGGTTAATCACGTCGCCATCGAGTTGAATGATGGTTTGGGCATAGATGAGGTCGGTGTTGACATCGTGCAGGATTGACGCTTGGGCTTGGTCAGGATTGAGGTGTTGCATCCGTTGGAGGGAGCGGTTGCGGTTGTCGAGACCGGCTTTGAGTTCGCTCATTTTGCGGAGCGATCGCGAAAATTTTGGGTTCCTGAGCAGGTCTTGCACGCGGTGCATCTCGTCGGGGTCGTGGGGTTTTAAGGGGTTGGGCAGTTGAGAATGCAGCGCATCGATGGGCGCACTGGGGTCACTCAAAATCCGTAACCGTTCTTGTTGTACCGCCGTTTGCTCTTGGGTGGACGGGTCAAACAGATCCGATTCCGGATCGCACATGAGCAAGACATATTCCATCTCTAGGGTGCGCCGAATATCGACGTAGCGGGCGCGCAGACTTTCGTGGAGTTCATCCCGATAGAGC
>CAZCWE010000403.1:2717-4103 GCA_964502285.1 uncultured Spirulina sp.
GCACCGATTTCGCTCAAACTAGCTTATCTTTCCTGCCTATCTGAGGGCCATCGGATGGAGTGGTCACCCCCTTGGAGCGACAGCAGCTTTAAATTAAAAACAAAGAAACTGGGGAGTAAACAAAAAACGACAGAGAATAGTGTAGGTTACACGTTGGGCCTTTTTCATCCCGATAGAGCCAACTTTCATCAATGCGGTAAACATCGCGATAGATTTCCCAGGGCATGAACTTATCCCCGGTGATCCGCTCGACCACCATTGTATTCACTTCCAAGGCCGTGATATCAATGAGCACTTCGCTGAGCGATCGCGCAAAGTCCTTGAGAATTTGTTGACCCTTATCGGGCGATTTGGCCGTGACGCTGGGCGTTGGGGTGAGGGGAGGTGTTGCCAGGTTGGCCCGTCGCGATCGCCGTCGGTCTAGGGGAGCACCATTGGGGTTTGTCATGCGTTTCTCCTTACATTACGGTTGAGGCTCATCATCCGATCGCCCGGGTTCTGGCCCTGCACTCGGCTCATCATCAACAGCCCAGACCTGTTCCGTTGTTGAAAACTCTGGATCATCGGCGTTTTTCCCCCACGGCAGCACCGCATCAGGACGTAATTCAGCTCCATCGTCGGACAGGAGAGGATAGGCCGCCTCAGATCGATAGTCTTCCCAATCTTCTTCGACCACAGAAGTATAATCCGTCGCGTTCGGAAATGGATCGATCATGGGATTGGGAAGATCGGGTTCTTCCCCGGTATCTTCGACAAATTCCACAAACTCCCCCCAATCTTCTTCGTCATCCTCTAGGCCCAACCCATCGGTAAAACTGACGGCGGGCGGGGGCATCGGGGGAGGCTGCGGCGCGATCGCATCCGGGGAATCCGCCGGTAGAGGCGACAGGGACTCATCCAGATAAAGATAGGACGCATCCCAATCTTCAATCCGCAGGGACTCATTGTTATCCAGAAAATCCGGGGGTGAGGGGCTGAAGTCTAGGGCAGGTTCAGAGGGAAATTCATCCGGGGGCGGCGTAGGCTGTTCGCGCTCGTTGGCAAACTCGGTTAAAAAGGCATCGGTGTCGGGGTCATCGGCGATGACTTCGAGGGGAGCCACCGGAGTTTCGGTAAAAATAGCGTCAAGATCCGGGAAAACGAGGGCTTCGGGATCGGTTTGGCTGGGCAGATCCGGGGCGAAGGGATCGAGGGGCGGCGGTTCTGGTGCAGAGCGAGGCGTGATCAAGGCGGGTTCGCTGGCAAGGTTCAGGGGAGCGGCAGCGGTGATGTCAGTGGGAAAGCTTAAGGGTGGGGCATTCCAGAGGTCATCGGCGGTGCTAAAGGGGTCGCGATCGCCCCCCAAGTCCGGCAGCGGTGGATCAGCGAGGGGGGGGATGGGTTGAT
>CAZCWE010000404.1:0-4088 GCA_964502285.1 uncultured Spirulina sp.
GGGGATGAGGGCACAGCGCACGGGTTAAACGGCATCCGGTTCTGGCACAGGGGAACCAAAGAGCGTATTGGTAAACTTCACATACCAGGCAGCGGCTTGGACTTGGATGATGTAGCCCATGGCGATAATCAGGGCAATTTCGGAGCCATCTTGGGGGCCAAACACGGTGATTGCGATCGCAAGGGCAATGGATAGATTTCGCATCACCGTACCGTAAACAAGGGCGATCGCATCACCCCGATCAAAGAACGTCTTACCCACAATCGTACTCAGGGTGAAATTTACCGTATAAATGATCGCCAACGGAATAAAATACCCCACTAAGGCCGCCGGATTGCTCACAATTGCCGTCGCTTTCAAAGCCAACGCCACAAACACAATCCCTAACACACCCACACTCGAAAAGACCGGAAATTTTTTCTTGAGGTCTTTTTGATAGCGTTTTTCACCCCAGGCTCGGATAATTGCCACCCGCGTTACAACTCCCAAGAGCATCGGCAAAAAGACAATCGTGACGATCTGTTTAAACACATCTAGGAGCGGAATTTCCACCACCGTTCCCATCAACCACTTGGCATAAAACGGAGTCGCTAAAGAGCCCAAAATCAACCCGATCACCGTCATTTGAATGGCGGCGTTAAGGTTACCTTTGGCAAATCCTGTCCAAGAAATCGTCATCCCACTGGTGGGCAACAGCGACGTTAACAACAACCCCAAAGCCACCAACGGCTGATCGGCAAAAAAGAGCTTGCCTAACCCAAAGGCTAAAAAGGGAATAATTGCAAAATTAATCAGTTGGGTTACCAATTGCAGCCGTAAATTTCCCCCCATGAAAACCTTCGCCACTTGCAGGTTAATCATCATTGGATAAACCATCAAAAAGGTGAGAGGAATAATGGTGGCGCGGAGAAACATTGGGTCGGTGACGCTGCCGAAAATCAGTCCTAAAATCATAACGGCGGGAATCGACCACACTAAATTCTTTTGTAAGGATTCAAAAAAGTTCCACATTATACGGGATTTCGTTTATTCAAGAGGAGTAAAGATGTTTCGTGCCCTTCTCTCATCTCAGTAGGAGAAGGGCGGGAGCGGCGTTAGACGGGGACGGGTTCAGCGGCGGGGAGGCGATCGATCACGTCGCGCATCATGGTGCTGGCTTCGAGGGCGATTTCTTTGGCGGCGGGGCTGTGAACCATCAGGAACATCATCAGGGGGTCAATGGCGGAAACTTCGACACGGCCATCTTCATGTTCTTGAACCACGACATTACAGGGATAGAGTACACCGGCTTTGTCGTCGGTTTCGAGCATCCGATGGGCAACACCAGGATGGCAGGCTCCCAGGATTTGATAGCGGCGGAAATTCACGTCTAGTTTTTTCTTCAACGCTCCTTGGACGTTGATTTCGGTGAGCACGCCCATCCCGGCTTCTTTGAGGGATTCGGTGACGGCGGCACTGGCATCGTCAAAGCTGAGGGGAACGATTTTGCTAAAATGATACATGGTGTTTGGTATGTGACGTTTTATTTCGTATCTGTTAATGCTACTATATTACTATCTGGTTGATTAATCAAATAAATAAAAATACTATGGCTACAGTGGTTGTAATTGGTGCAGGGTTAGGCGGTTTACCGACGGCCTATGAGTTGCGACATTATTTATCAGCGGGGCATCGCGTGGTGCTGGTGTCGCAGGAACCGAATTTTACGTTTATTCCGGGATTGATTCGGGTGGCGCTGGACTTGAACCCGTTGGAGCATGTGCAGTTAGATTTGGCGAAGCTGGCACGGCGGCACAAGTTGGAGCTGGTGCAGAGTGGGGTCGTGCAGCTTGACCCGACGCAGCAGCAGATGACGTTTGCTAATGGTGAAACGTTGAACTATGACTATTTAGCGATCGCCACTGGCGCATCTCTCAACCTCGCAGCAATTCCTGGTCTTGGCCCCCATGGTGGCTATACCCATTCGGTTTGTACACCGGATCACGCTGTCGCGGCGCGGGCGGCGTGGCGGGAATTTTTAGAGAATCCGGGGCCGTTGGTGGTGGGGGCTGCACCGGGGGCGGGCTGTTTTGGCCCGGCTTATGAGTTTATGTTGATGGCGGATTGGGAACTACGCCGCCGGGGTCTGCGCGATCGCGCCCCGATCACCTACATCACCCCTGAACCCTACGTGGGTCATTTGGGTGTATCGGGGATCAAAAATGCCGAGCGGCTCACCGCTGAATTGATGAAAAAACGCGGTATCCACTCGATCACCAATGCCGAAATCACCCACATCGAACCCAACACGATCCACACCGCCGACGGCCAACGCTTTCCCTTTGCCTATTCAATGGTGCTGCCGTCCTTCTTGGGTGCGTCCTTCATTCGCAACACTCCCCACCTTGGTAATGCGAAGGGCTTTATTCCCACCCATGCCGATGGTCGCCATCGCACCTTCTCGAATATCTATGCGTTGGGCGTGGCTGTGGAACTGAAGCAGCCGGATCAAACCCCCGTCCCCATTGGCCTGCCGAAAAGTGGCGAAATGACGGAGGCCATGGGCTTGGCCGTGGCGCACAATATCGCCGTGGAACTGGGGGATTTAAAAGCTCCCCCCAGCACCCCCACCCTAGAGGCGCTCTGTTTTGCGGAGTTTGGCGATACGGGAATTGCCTATATGGCTGTGCCGGTGTTGGGGCATCCAAACCCGCAGGATCGCCGCTTTTCTGTGGCGATGCAGGGGCCATGGGTGAATTGGACGAAGGCGGCGTTTGAGGCTTACTTCATGAAGAAAATGGAGTGGGGTTTGGGTGTGCCGTGGTTTGAGCGGTTGGGACTGAAGACGTTGTTTGGGGTGGAGTTGACGCGATCGCTCCCCACGCCTTCCCAAGTGAGTCGAGCTTGACGCTCTCCCCCCAACCCTAACGGGTATGGTCGGAGATTCCTGTTTCACAGACCCTTAACTAGGGTAGTTGCGATCGTATTTTTCCAGAACCTGAGTTTTGCTGGCCTAACACTCAGGTTTAATTTTGAATGAAGTATCTCAAAAAGAAGGGGCTAATGAGTAACAAAACCCTGGGCCTTGATGCCCCACTGTATCAATATCTCCAAAGCGTTTCCCTGCGCGAACCCGACAGCCTCGTCCAACTCCGCGCCGAAACCGCCCAGCACCCCATGGCTCAGATGCAAATTGCGCCGGAGCAGGGGCAGTTTATGGCGTTGCTGGTGGAACTGATCGGGGCGCGGAAAACCTTAGAGATTGGGGTGTTTACGGGGTATAGTGCCTTGGCGGTGGCTCTTGCATTGCCGGAGGATGGCTGTGTGGTGGCCTGTGATGTGGATGCGGAGGTGACTGCGATCGCTCGTCGTCACTGGCAGCAGGCCGGCGTTGCGGACAAAATTCAGCTTCACATCGCTCCCGCCCTCGACACCCTCGATCACCTCCTCGCGACAGGTCAGGGTGGCACGTTTGATTTTGCCTTCATTGATGCCGACAAGCGCAACTATCCGAACTACTACGAAAAATCCCTCGAATTGGTGCGCCCTGGGGGATTGATTGCCATTGATAACGTGCTCTGGTCGGGGCGTGTGGCTGATCCGGCAGAACAGGACAAGCGCACGATCGCCATCCGCACCTTCAACCGCCAACTACACCAAGATGATCGCATTTCCCTCAGTCTCGTCCCCATTGCCGACGGTTTAACCCTCGCCCGCAAACGGGGCTAGTTTCCCGATGACACCCTTCTCCGCTACTCTGTCTTGTGGACTTGTTATTGAATTTGAATTGATCTCTTTGTTAGGAGGGAGTTAAATGGAACGGACTTTTCTGATGATTAAACCCGATGGCGTGCAACGGGGTTTAGTCGGTGACATCATCAAACGCTTTGAAACCAAAGGGTTTACCCTCGTGGGCTTGAAATTTATGGCGGTGTCCCGTGAACTCGCCGAACAACATTACGACGTGCATAAAGAGCGTCCTTTTTTCCAAGGTTTAGTGGACTTCATCACCTCTAGCCCCGTGGTGGCGATGGTGTGGGAAGGTGATGGCGTGGTGGCATCAGCACGACGATTGATCGGGGCAACCAATCCCCTCACATCCGAACCCG
>CAZCWE010000405.1:0-2039 GCA_964502285.1 uncultured Spirulina sp.
CTGCTTAAAAAACTCATCGGGGGTCGCTTCTTCGGCAATCCGTCCCCCATCGAGGAAGAAGATGCGATCGGCCACTTCCCGCGCAAACCCCATCTCGTGGGTCACCACCGCCATCGTCATCCCTGACTCCGACACCACCTTCATCACATCGAGCACTTCTTTGACCATCTCCGGGTCAAGGGCGGAGGTCGGTTCGTCAAACAGCATCAATTGCGGTTCCATCGCTAGGGCGCGAGCGATCGCAATTCGCTGCTTTTGCCCCCCAGACAGCTTCGACGGGTACACATCCGCCTTTTCCGCCAAGCCCACCCGCGTCAGCAGATCCCGCGCCTTATTCTCCGCCTCCGCTTCCGACACTTTTTTCACCTTGATCGGCGCGTACATAATATTTTTCAGCACCGTCATATGGGGAAACAAATGGAAATGTTGAAACACCATCCCCACATGCTGCCGCATCGCCATCACATCAGTTTTGGGGTCTGTCATGTCCACCCCCTGAATCATAATCGTGCCCGATGTGGGTATTTCCAGGAGATTTAAACACCGCAAAAACGTTGATTTTCCAGAACCAGACGGGCCAATCATGGCCACCACTTCCCCCTGATAAATCTCCGTTGTGATATCTCGCAGCACCTTCAACTCGCCAAAAGATTTATAGAGACGGTCAATTTTAACGGCAACGGGTTTGGTTGTGTCTACGTAATCTTGCATGGGTTTAATCCTCTCGACTAACTAAATTTTAATGTCTAAAAATGAAGGTCATCCCCATTCTTTAACATCAAGAAACAGATAAGAAACAGATAAGAAACTGAGGGTTGAGCGGAGTCGAAACCCGGCCGCAATTCCCATGCTAATCTGTTGGCCTTGATTTAAAGACTTGGGATTAGCTGCTCTTACGCAAGCTCTTTTCTAAGAACGTTGAGGTTACAGTCAGGATCATCACCATGGCGTAATAAATCACCGTCACAATTAATAACGGTTCAAAGTAGACGTATTTTTCGGCCCCAACAATTTGGGCGCGGCGGAGTAAGTCTTGAGCGCCAATGGTGGAAACTAACGTGGAGTCTTTCAGGAGGGCGATACTTTCGTTCACCAAAGCCGGCAAGATATTCTTAATGGCTTGGGGCAGAATAATATCCAACATCATCGGTTGATAGCGCACCCCTAAAGACTGGGCCGCTTCAGTTTGGCCGCGATCGACAGCCAAAATCCCGGCTCGAATCACTTCTGAAATATAGGCCGCAGAGTTGAGGGAAAAGGTAATAATCCCGGCTTGAAATCCGGAAATATCATAACCGGTGAGTTGAGGGGTCGCAAAGTAAATCAGGGACAGCGTAACAAGTAGGGGGGTTCCTCGAAAAACCGAAGTGTAGGCCATCCCAAACCAATACAGCGGCTTAAAACTGGAAATCTTACAAAAGGAGAGTAATACCCCAAAAATAAAGCCAATGACGGCAGATAATGCCGTGAATTTTAAGGTAACCGCAATGCCCCCTAAAATGAATGGAATTGAGGGTGTAATGCTTTCAAAATCAAGGCTCAGGGAATTCATTTCAGTTATGGGCTGAGGGTATGGGTAGAATGTGATGCGGGGTTGAAAGTATGAAAATCAAGATCGGGTGAAGATCTTGATTTTCTACTATCTTGTGATCGGATGAGGTTTAAACAGTCAACGGGTGATGATGCTGGGGCGACAAGGCAGCTTCAGATCAAGCACTCGTTGATGTTCTGAACATTCAGGCGATCGCAAGGGCTGAAGTCAAGTGTCAAGATGGGCAACGCTTTATTCTTCAGCCGCTTGCTCATCGTAATAGTCCTCAAACCATTTGGTGATCAGAGCATCCAGTTCGCCGCTTTCTTTTAATTCTGCGAGGGCTTCGTCAAATTCATCAACGAGGGGAGAATCTTTGGGAAATGCGATCGCAGAACCCGCTGCTTCATCGGATTCCAGTTCCGTGAATTCTAAATCCTCGTTGGCGTTGATATACCCTTGGGCAACGGTGTTTTCAATGATCGCCGCATCAATCCGACCGGCTTTG
>CAZCWE010000405.1:2080-4087 GCA_964502285.1 uncultured Spirulina sp.
AACTCTTCTTGATCGGCTTGCAACATGGCTTCTTCTTCTTGAATGGAGCCGAGTTGCACGCCCACGGTTTGACCGTCTAGATCGTCGTAGGTTTTAAATCCGGAGTCTGCGGCGGCAACAATGGTGTTTTTTGCGTCGTAATAAATGCTCGAAAAGGAGACATTTTCTTTGCGTTCTTCGGTGGGGGTCATCCCTGCCATGGCAAAATCAGCCCGGCCCGATTGGAGGGCGGGAATGATGCCGTTGAAGTCCATATCGCTGATTTCGATCTCGTACCCTAGTTTTTCAGCGATCGCATTGGCAATGTCGATATCAAACCCGATGGGTTCTCCTTCGCCCCGTGCCGTTTCATAAAATTCGTAGGGAGGATAGTCGGCAGAGGTGGCCATCACTAGGGTTTGAACTTCGGTGGCCCCCTCTTCGCCGCCACTATCGGCTTCAGGGGTCGTGGAGCTACACCCTGATCCGAGGCCCACAATGAGTGATGCACAACAAGCAAGCGTAATCAAAAATCGACGACGTTGAATCATGGGATATTACTTTAGGTGACTACGATGAGTAATGGCTACAGTTAACGACAACAATGTGTCAAATTGCGTTAATTAAAACAAACTTTAAACGATTTGGCCGGGATCTTGTGAATACGTTGTTACAACTTGTCCGGTAATTTTCTGCCCCAAGAGAGGCGTGTTGGTGCTGAGCGATCGCAACCCTTGAGCGTCAGCCGTCCAAACCTGCTGCGGATCAAACAAGGTTAACTCAGCCGCCGCCCCCACGACACAGCGGGGCGGCTCTTGCCCCAGGCAACGGGCGGGTTGCGTGCTGAGCGATCGCCACAATTCCAGGGCAGTCAATTCGCCGCTGGCCACTAGTCCCTGCCACAGCGAGGGCAGGGCGCACTGTAGCCCGATCGCGCCGGGGGGAGATTCGGCAAAACTGACGGTTTTATCTTCATAACTGATTGGGGTATGGTCAACGGCGATCGCATCAATCACGCCCGCTTTTACCCCCGCCCGCAACGCCTCGCAATCCTCCGGGTTGCCCAAGGGAGTTGCCAAATGCAGTGACGGATCATAAGAGGCAATGGCGCGGCTGTCGTAGAGCAGATGCAGCCAGGTCGTGCTCGCGGTGATCGGTAACCCTTGGGCTTTGGCTCTGGCAATCAGGTCTACGCTTTTCGCGGTGGAAATGCGCATCAAGTGGACGGGGGTGGGGACAGCGGTAACGAGTTCGAGGACGGCAGCCAGGGCAGCGGTTTCGGAATAGCTCGGATCACCGGGTAGACCCAATTGAATCGACCAATCCCCTTCACGCATCACGCCGTTGCCGCGCAGTTGCGGCCAAATGGGCGCGATCGCGATCGCCTTGCCCAACGGTTGCACATATTCCAAAATACGGCGCAGTAGATCGAGGGGCGGCATGGTGGTTCCGTCACTAAACCCCACCACATGGGGCGCTAATTCTTGATACTCCACCATTCCCGTCCCGGCAAGTTGCGGTGTCATTGCCCCCCACGTTGCGCAGCGCACAGAAAGTCCTTGATAACGACGCTGCTGGGTTTGTACACTGGGCAGATTATCGAGGGGAGGCTCGCTGTTCGGCAACAGAGCAAGGCGCGTAAACCCACCCGCAGCAGCAGCAGCAGTGAGACTGGCCAGGGTTTCGCGGTCTTCGTAGCCCGGTTCATTACTGCTGCTGTAAAGGTCTACCAATCCGGGGGCGAGAATCTGGCCTTGACCCTCGGTGACGGTCAGGTCAGCGGGTAGATCAGATAGTTGTGGCGCGATCGCTTCAATCCGTCCCGACCCCAGCAGCACATCCGCAACGATGTCCGTTTGGGTCTCCGGATCAAGGACTCGCACCTGTTTTATCAATTCAGTCATGGGTTAACGGGGTCAACGCTGCTTAATGCCTCACTAATTTTAGGGGAGCACCGCCCGATTCCCGCCTTCACCCGCGAAAGTCCCCCGCACCCTTAGCGGCTCATGGCGAGCATCCGTTCAATGG
>CAZCWE010000406.1:0-4086 GCA_964502285.1 uncultured Spirulina sp.
CTGCTTGATCCCAGAATCCCCCGTTTTCTAAACGGGGGAGTAAGTCAAAAAACAACTCAATCTTCACCATCAGATGCCAACGCCCAGTCCTCCAAAACCAAGCCAGAGACCTGGGCGAAATCCCGGTGATTGCGTGTTACCACAATCGCCTGAGCTGCTAACGCGATCGCCGCAATTCGGAGATCCTGAGAGCCAACCTTTAACCTCCGTGCTCTGAGTTCCTGATACATTAATTCACTATCTGGATCAAAATTCACCACCTGAATCGTGTTGATAAACGGTAACGTTTGACCAAAATGGGTATATCCCCGACCCAACTCCGCCACCGTTTTCGCTCGTCGAATGACCGCCAGCCAACCCCGAATTAACTCTTCTGCCGTCACGATCGCGATCGCCAACTGCGCGGCTGGGATTTGGCTCACCCGTGCGACGACCTGCGGATGTCCTCGCTGAAACAGCGAAATATGATCCGTATCCAAAATCCACACCCTCACACCGATTCAGCCTCACCCTCTTGAGCCTTGCGGTAAGCCTCCACTTCCGCCATAACTGCGTCAAACTGCTCCTCGTGCTGATAAACCCCCGCAAACTCCAGCCAAGGATGATGTTGAGGAGAATCAGGGATCGGTAATGCCAGGGGAATCAGTTCAACCTGAGCTAAACGCTCTGTTACCAGATCCTGAAGTTTGGCCAGGACTTCTTGGCGGCTGCTGCCTCGCGTCTGCACATTCGGCCAGCCCAAAACAGTTGCCAAAAATTCTCCTGCGGCTGGGGTTTCGACCACCACATAGGTTGGGATTGAGTGGGGTTGAAGCGATGTGCTGATGATCATTTCACGTTTGCCTCAAGGAAAGACACCCCCGATTTTAACCAACATGGGGTCAGCGATCGCCCCACCTGACCCCCTCACCAACCAAGCCCATACGACTAGGGCGTGTCATCCGTTAAGCCAAACAACAAACGATGCTTTGGCTTTTTTCAGTTCATCTATTCTACTCTCGCTCAGGACTGACGCAAAAATCGCTAAAACCCTTAAAACTTCGCGATCAATTGATCGCTGAAACAACGAAATTACGCTGGAGTGCGTCAGTCCTGTCTCTAACGGATGACACGCCCTAATTGTTACAAATTATTCCACGCTAGAACAGTGTTGTTAAAATAATTAGCTAGTACGTAAATGCCGCAACATCCAGTCAATTCGCCATACCAGAAATCGATGACGACCACCAAAGATAAGTACAACCGCACCTCCGAACAGATTCGTCTCCACTACGAAACTGAAAAACGCCTCGCTCAACGTCTCAAGCAGTCCACCAAGGACGAGCGCCAACATCTCTATAGTGAAGTCTACGACGAGCTATACCGCACGATTACCTTTGAACCCCTCGTCGAACGGAGTAAGAATCCAGAGGCGCAGGCTTGGGTTGCCAACTACCGGATGGATCTGCTGCGGCCATTTTTGGGGCCAGACAAAACCTATGGGGAAGTGGGACCGGGGGATTGCTGTGTGGCGTTAGCAGTACAGCCCTTGGTGAAAAAAGTGTACGCGATTGATGTGTCGGCGGAAATTTCTAAGTCGATTACGTTTCCTGAAAATGTCGAGCTGGTGTTATTTGATGGCTGTAACATTCCATTACCGGATAACAGTTTAGATATCGCTTACAGTAACCAAGTGATTGAGCACTTGCACCCGGACGATGCAGCGGATCAAATCAAGAGTATTTATCAAAAAGTCGCACCGGGGGGATATTTCATTTGCATTACTCCCAATCGATTATCGGGACCTCACGATATTTCACAGTATTTTGATGAGGTGGCGACCTGTTTTCATTTGAAAGAATATACCACCACAGAACTGTATCAAGTTATGCGGGATGCTGGCTTTCAAAAGGTGTGGTTATATAAAAGTCGCAAACAACAGCATATCAAGATTCCTTTAAATGGAGTGACGTTGGGACTAATAAGCCTGTTAGAGTCTTGCACCGATTTACTCCCGTTTTCCTTGAAACGTAAAGTGGCCAGTCTGCCGCTCATGTTCCGGAGTATTACTTTGGTGAGTCAAAAATAGGGATATCAATCCTGGTGAAACGGGGGGACATTGGGGCGATTTCAAGAGCACTTGAAGGGGCGATCGCAGCCTTGCCCGGTCGCGAACCAGAATCAGCACAATGCTTGGTGCTGTACCACATTTGGCGGAGTGTGGGATAATTCAGGGCGTATTGACTAGGAGTTTTCCTGGTTTTAGCTCTGCATCCTGCGCTCATTCTGTATGAAAGCCCCTCGTTGGCAACGCAAAACCTATTCACCCTGGTCTCGTCAGCTTGATATTTTTGCGTTTATGACGCAGTTTGTGCTGAATCTGGGGCGCGATCGCCTGCTGGGAAATCGCTCAGTCCAAACGAACCGGAAACGGGCGCAATGGTTGACCCGTCAGCTCCTCGAACTGGGGCCCACGTTTATTAAACTCGGTCAAGCCCTCTCGACGCGGGCGGATCTGATCCCGCTGGAATATACAGAAGCGTTGAGTGAACTCCAAGACCGCGTGCCGCCCTTTGGCTCGGAGGAAGCGATCGCCGTCATTGAAGCAGAACTCGGCAAGCCCGTGCAGACTCTGTTTGAAGAATTCGATCATTTTCCCCTGGCGGCGGCGAGCCTCGGCCAAGTCCATCGCGCCAAACTCCACAGCGGCGAAGAGGTAGTGGTAAAGGTGCAGCGGCCAGGACTAGAGGCCCTATTTAACTTAGATATTGAAGTCTTACATCGAGTCGTGCGTCTGCTGAATAAATATTTTCCAGATGCCCGCAAATACAATTTAGAAGCCCTCTATCATGAATTTTTTGGGCTGCTCTATCAAGAAATTGACTACCTCAACGAGGGGCATAATGCGGAACGATTCCAACTCAATTTCAAAGGCTATTCCCATATTTTAGTGCCGAAAGTGTATTGGCGTTATACCTCAAAAAAGGTGCTCACTCTTGAATATTTGCCGGGCATCAAAATCGACGATCGCCGCACCCTAGAAGATTGCAATATTGACCCCAACCAAGTAATTCAAGCTGGGGTTTCCTGCTATTTAAAACAGTTGCTCGAAGATGGCTTCTTTCAGTCTGATCCCCATCCGGGCAATATGGCGGTGCAACGGGATGGCCGCTTGATTTTCTATGATTTTGGCACGATGGCAGAGGTGAAGTCGCTGGCAAAAGATCAGATGATTAATACCTTTTTCGGGGTGCTGAAAAAGGATACGGATGCGGTGGTGGATAGTCTTTTGTATATGGGCTTGATCGAGCCGATGGGGGATATGGCTCCGGTGAAGCGGGTGGTGGGCTTTGTGTTGGATCGGTTTCGGGAAAAGCCGGTGGATTTGCGGGCGTTTCAGGAGATGAGTGATGAGGTGTATGTGCTGTTTGAACAGCAGCCGTTTCGCTTACCGGCACAGATGATGTTCATTGTGAAGTCGATTTCTACGCTGGATGGGATTGCCCGTAGTTTAAACCCTCAATACAATTTGATCGCGGCAAGCAAGCCGTTTATTAAGGAGTTAACCCAGTCGGTTAATAAGGGGAATTTGGTTCGCAAGGCGGCGAAACAGGCGGCGGCGTTTGTGCAGTATCAATTGACGCGACCGAGTGCGGCCGAAGAAGCGATCGCACTGCTTGAAAAACGGATTCAACAGGGGGAACTGGAGTTTCGGATTCGTTCGGATGTGGGCGATCGCCTCCTGCGCCGGATTAATCTCGCCTTGAAATGTTTAATCTATGCCTGCATTAGTGGTTCTACGCTGGTGGCGGGGACGGGGTTATTGGTGGGGGGCTATGGGAATTGGGCGATCGCTTTATTTTGTGTGTCGCTCTTTTGGTTTTTCCTCCTCAGCCGCAACCTCCTCCGCCTCCTAGCCCGCGAACGGATTGAAACTCTGCTTTAGGGTTGCCGGATCTCCAGCAAGGAGAAACTCGATTAGAACATTCAAGCAACGCACCCTGAGGGTCATCGAAGGGTAAGCGGCTGGGCTATCTCCTGGGGAGACGCGACGCGAACGACGACCCTCAGCCCTCGGTTATTCAAAAATCAGGCTGATAGCGGATG
>CAZCWE010000407.1:0-4078 GCA_964502285.1 uncultured Spirulina sp.
CATGGCCGGTCAAAACCTGGTGCGCGAAGTCACCACCTCCCAAGTCTACGAATGGCAAACCTCCACCGACATCGCCTGGGAATTTAGCGACACCGCCCAAGGCAGTGACGCACCGTTGACCGTGGTGGCGTTGGATTTTGGCGTCAAGCGGAATATTCTCAACCGCCTCGCGAGCTACGGCTGTCGGGTGATTGTGGTTCCGGCAAGCACCCCGCCAGAGGAAATCTTAAGCCATAACCCGGATGGAATTTTCCTCTCCAATGGCCCCGGTGACCCCTCCGCTGTGACGGAAGGCATCAGCACCGCCACCGAACTCCTCAAGTCCCAAAAACCCATGTTTGGCATCTGCATGGGGCATCAAATTATTGGCCTGTCCTTGGGGGCAGAGACGTTTAAGTTAAAGTTCGGGCATCGGGGGCTGAATCAACCCTGTGGCCTGGATCGGCAGGTGGAAATCACGAGCCAAAATCATGGCTTTGCGGTGACGGCTGCGTCCCTGGGGGATGATGTGGAGGTGACCCATTTAAACCTGAATGACCAAACCGTTGCGGGGTTGCGCCATAAAACGCTGCCGATTTTCTCGGTGCAATATCACCCTGAAGCGAGTCCGGGGCCCCATGATGCGGACTATCTGTTTGAGCAGTTTGTGACGATGATGCGGGAGCATCAGGCGGCGGCGGTGTGACGGAGTGAGCCAAAATCCCGGATCTCGCTGAAGCCTGCCTAGTCGGGCTTCGGCGCGGCCTGCTATACTGGCTAATCGACCGATCAACTATTTTGTCATTCGCACGCATAGGGAGGGTGGGACCATTCCTGAACAACTAAATTTAACCGTGAGCCTGAGGGGCACACGCGAAGTCAAAGAAAATTGCCAGATTATTCGGCTGATAGGTCAGCTCGATGCGTTTTCGGAGCCTACGTTTCAGAAGGTGTTAGGCAACTGTCTTGAGACGGGCCCGAAGCATATTATTTTGGGACTGTCCGCGATTGATTTTGTGGATAGTTCTGGGCTGGGGGCGTTGGTGCAGTTGGTGAAAAAGACACAAACCGAGGGCGGTAGTGTCCAACTGGTGACGAATGCACGGGTCACGCAAACGGTGAAACTGGTACGTCTTGAAAAGTTCCTGGCGCTGCAACCTTCGGTGGAGGCGGCGATCGCAAACCTTGCGGATCAATAAGTTCCCCTACGCCTGTGGGTGAATCACACCAACCCCCGTTAACCATTCGCCATTGGGCAGAGGAACGCCTCAGTTCCTTGTCCCCTGTACCCCATTCCCTCGGCCAAGTCGAGCAACTGTCTCCCACAGCCCTCGCCTACATCGGGGATGGGGTGTATGAGTTGTTTATCCGCACGGCGTACCTGTTGCCGCCCCAACGGATCGCCACTTATCATCGGCAGGTGGTGGCGCAGGTGCGGGCCGAACAACAGGCCGCCCATCTCGATTACCTCATCCCCCACCTCACCGAACAGGAGCAGCAGATCCTCCGTCGCGGTCGTAATGCGGCGACACGCCCGCCCCAACGCCTTGATCCGGGGGTCTATCAGCGGGCGAGTAGTTTGGAAACCTTGATCGGGTATCTCTATTTAACGAATCCGCCTCGCCTCAGTGAATTATTGGACTACTTACAATTGCCATGACTGTACGGGATGATTTGGTCTATGGTCGTCATTCGGTGCGAGCGACGTTAGCGGGCGATCGCACACCACAACGCATTTGGGTCACGGCCAAAGTGCGCCATGATCCCCGCTTTGCTGACCTGTTGGGCACAGCAAAAGCGCAAGGCGCAGTGATTGATGAGGTGTCCGTCGGGCGACTGAATCAGATGACCCAAGGGGCCAATCATCAGGGAATCGTGGCCCAAATCAGCCCCTATGAATACTGGGATATTACACAACTGATCATCCATGCCGCCAACATTAGCGAGCAGCCGGTGATCATCGTCGCGGACGGGATCAATGATCCCCATAACCTGGGGGCGATCATCCGAACCGCCGAAGCGATCGGTGCTCAGGGGCTCGTGATCCCCCAACGTCGCGCCGTGGGGATCACGCCCACCGTCTTGAAAGTCGCTGCTGGGGCCTTGGAATCATTCCCGGTGGCGCGGGTCACAAATTTGAAGCGGGCTTTGGCGGAATTGAAGACCTCCGGGTTCTGGATCTATGGCACTGTTGCCACAGCTCCCCAGACGATCATGACCACGGATTTACGGGGTGCGATCGCCCTGGTCATCGGGTCAGAAGGGCGAGGATTAAGCTCCGTCATCGAACAAAACTGTGATAGCTTGGTGTCCATCCCGCTCCAAGGTCATGTCCCTAGCCTGAATGCATCGGTTGCCACCGCCATGGTGTTGTACGAGGTTTTTCGTCAGCGTTGGCAGGCCAGCGATTCAGAAACTGTGTAATTAGAGACTTTCAAAAAATGAATGAAAGGAGTATAAAGAGAGTTAAATCCGCAATTATTAAATAATGTAAAGCAACGTTCCTGATTGAGCGAGCTGTTTAGAATACGATTTTGGGGGAATTTAATGAAAGAGATTTGGCTGAAATTCCTAGAGGCGACCGGTAAAGCCTTTTGGGTGGAAATCACCACAGAGCAGCCACGCTGTACCTACTACTTTGGCCCGTTTGCCAGTGAAATCGAGGCCAAAGAAGCAAGTCCAGGCTATATCGAGGATCTAAAAGAGGAAGGCAGTCAGGGCATTCGATTCTCCATCAAACAGATGAAACCAAGAGAACTCACGATTGATCACTCATTGGGGGAGATACTTGATCCTGAGATAATCCCCGCTCTCAGTGGTCAAGGTGTATAACGGGGAACAACCGCAGACTCGATGCGACACGTTCAATCGTGATGCAGGCGGCTGATAGGATAGCGTCGATCAGCCGATTTTTTATGGTCATTTTGTCTATGGTGCAGCGGCGATCGCAGTCATGAGGTTTTCCTCTGCTCTGCACGCTTTGCTGTGGCAGCGGGCATCTGTTGTCCGATGCTGCGAATTGGCTTGACGTGGGGTGAGATGGGGAATTCACAGATCATGCTGGCGTAACCAAGTGTGAATGACCTCGTTCATCGCGTCGGGAACTTCCCAGGGGAAGAGGTGGGCGGTGTTGGGGAAACAATGCCAATCGCAGCGGGGCAGGGTTTGGGCGGTTTCCTGGCTGGATTGGGCGGTGATGTTGATGTCGTCTGCGCCCGCCACCATCAGGCAGGGCATGGTTAATCGGGGGAGATCGGCGAGGCGGTTATAGCCTTGGCGGAGGGCGGTGTTGAGGGCGCGATGGGCATGGCGGGAGGTGCGGAGGTAGGCGGGGGTTCCGGCCTGGGCGAGATAGTGGTAGGCGGTGGGGGTGTGCTGTTTGAGGAGGCGGCGAAAGAGCGATCGCACCCCAAAGGTGTCAATATTCCACTGCCAACCGGGTTTTAACCAATTCAGCAGCCCCGCGATCCCCGTATTGGCATATTCCCACCAGGGAATCGGGGGATAGTTGCCCCTGGGTCGGGCGGCTGTGCCGATCAGGATTAAGCCCCGATACCGTTGGGGATTGCGAAAGGCAAGTTCCATCGCCAGAATGCCGCCCAATGACCAGCCTAAAATTAAGCACTCTTCAATGCCTTCGCGATCGAGCAGGGCTTCGAGATCGGTAATGTGGGCGGCCATCTCAAAGGGGTCTTGTACCTGACTCTGACCATAGCCCCGCAGATCCGGCGCGAGGGTGTGGTATCGGGTTGATAACGGCTCCGTAAATACGGCCATGGCTGCCCCGGAGCCAGGATGACCATGGAGACAGAGGATCGGCAGACCAGAGCCTCGGTGCTCGACCTGGAGGGGATGGGGGATGGGGTTAGGCATGAAATGCAGGGTTAATGTTAATGATCATGATGCTATCGATCATAAATTGAGCGCACCCTGAGCGGAGTCGAAGGGTAAGCGGCCGGGCTTCGACTCCGCTCAGCCCTCGGTTAAGGGTAAGCGGCCGGGCTATCTCCTGCGGAGACGCTGCGCGAACGACAAGCTCAGCTCATCGATCATAAATTGAGCGCACCCTGAGCGGAGTCGAAGGGTAAGCGGCCGGGCT
>CAZCWE010000408.1:0-4074 GCA_964502285.1 uncultured Spirulina sp.
AGAGTTGGTATGAGGGCGATCGCAGCGATGACTCCAGGGCAGACGGGTTGGCAGTTTTGGATTGATCGGGGGGGGACGTTTACGGATATTGTGGCGCAGCGGCCCGATGGGCGGCGGGTGGTGCATAAGTTGCTGTCGGAAAATCCGGAACGGTATGAGGATGCGCCGATTCAGGGGATGCGGGAGCTGTTGGGGTTGGAGGCGGATGAGCCGTTGCCGATTGAGCAGATTGATGCGATTAAGATGGGGACGACGGTGGCGACCAATGCGCTGCTGGAGCGGAAGGGCGATCGCACTCTGTTTGTCACGACCCAAGGCTTTAAGGATGTGTTGCGCATTGGTTATCAGAACCGCCCGGATATTTTTGCGCGGCAGATTGTGCGGCCGTCGATGTTGTATGAACAGGTGATCGAGGTGGCGGCGCGTCACGATGCCCACGGGCGAGAGGTGATCCCGCTCAACGAAGCCCAGACCCGCCAGGATTTACAAGCGGCCTACGATCGCAACATTCGCAGTTGTGCCGTTGCCCTGCTCCACGGCTACCGCAACCCGGAACATGAGCAGCGGATTGGTGCGATCGCCCAGGAGATCGGCTTTACCCATATTTCCCTGTCCCATCAAGTCAGCCCGTTGATGAAGCTCGTCAGTCGGGGCGATACGACGGTGGTGGATGCCTATTTGTCACCGATTTTGCGCCGCTATGTGGATCGGATTGCGGGCTACCTGCAAACCGAGGCGGATCAGGCGATGCCCCGGCTCATGTTTATGCAGTCTAACGGCGGCTTGACGGCGGCGCAGCAGTTTCAGGGCAAGGATAGTATTTTATCGGGCCCGGCGGGGGGTATTGTCGGGGCGGTGAAAACCTGTGCGGTGGCGGGGTTTGACCGGGTGATTGGTTTTGATATGGGGGGGACTTCGACGGATGTGAGCCACTATGCCGGGGAGTATGAGCGCAGTTTGGAGACGGAGGTGGCGGGGGTGCGGTTGCGATCGCCCATGCTCGCGATCCATACCGTAGCGGCCGGGGGCGGCTCAATTGTGCAATATGACGGGGCTCGGTATCGGGTTGGCCCCGATTCAGCCGGGGCGAATCCGGGGCCAGCGGCCTACGGGCGGGGCGGCCCCCTGACGGTGACAGACTGCAATGTGATGGTGGGGAAGGTGCAACCGGACTTTTTCCCGGCGGTGTTTGGCCCCAATGGGGATCAACCCTTGGATGGGGCGCGGGTGGCGGCGGCGTTTGAGTCCCTCGCGGCAGAGATCGATGATGGCCGCAGCCCGGCGGAAATTGCGGCGGGTTTTCTTGCGATCGCGGTTAACACGATGGCCAACGCGATTAAAAAAATCTCCCTGCAACGGGGCTATGATCTGGCGGGCTATACCCTCTGCTGCTTTGGCGGAGCGGGGGGACAGCACGCCTGTTTAATCGCTGAAGCCTTGGGGATGCAGCGGATTGTGATTCATCCCTATGCGGGGGTGTTGTCGGCCTATGGGATTGGGTTGGCGGATGTGCGGGTGATCCATGAGCAGGCCGTGGAAGCCCCGTTAACGGCGGCGATTATGCCGGAATTGTCCCAAATTTGCGATCGCCTCTTCGCCCTCGGTCGCGATGAATTGCAGGCCCAAAATTCCCCGGTTGATTCGCTCGAACAGCGACGAACGGCCCAAGTGAAATATCAAGGAACCGATAGCACCCTGACGGTGGATCTCAGCGATCACACCACGATGATCGCCGCATTTGAAGCCGATTATCACCAACGCTACGGCTTCACGATGAGCGATCGCGCCCTGATCATCGAATCCCTCAGCGTCGAACTCATCGCCCCTGCCGCCCCCGCGACGGAATCCCCTCAACCTCAACCCCGCACCACGCCCCCCGAACCCCACTGCACCGTTTCCCTTTTCACCGCCCAAGCCTGGCACGACGCCCCCGTGTACGATCGCGATGGGTTGCAACCGGGGGACGCAATTATGGGCCCGGCGTTGATTATTGAGGCGACGGGGACGAATGTGATCGAACCGGGTTGGCAGGCGGCGGTGAATGATTACGGCCATTTGGTGATTGAACGGAATGCCCTCATCCCCAACCTCCTTCGACAAGCTCAGGACATCGCTTCTCCCGCAGGAGAAGGGAGCCGGAAGCCCTCTCCCGTGGGAGAGGGTGGGGTGAGGGCAGTCGATCCTGTCTTGCTGGAAATTTTTAACCACGGGTTTAGAGCGATCGCGGAACAAATGGGCACAACCCTGCAAAACACCAGCTATTCCGTCAACATCAAAGAACGCCTCGACTTTTCCTGCGCCCTCTTCGACCAAGGCGGGCAACTGGTGGCCAACGCGCCCCATATTCCCGTCCATCTCGGCTCCATGAGCGCCAGCATCGAAAGCCTGATCGCTGCAAAAGGGGATGAATTTCAACCCGGTGATGTGTACCTGCTCAACAACCCCTACAACGGCGGCACTCATCTCCCCGATGTCACCGTGATCACCCCCATTTTTTTAGACTCTGAACGCCCCAGCTTCTACGTTGCCTCACGGGGACACCATGCAGATATTGGCGGCATTTCCCCCGGTTCGATGCCGCCCCACAGCACCCACATCGATCAAGAGGGGGCGTTATTGGATAATATTCGCCTTGTCAATCAGGGTCAATTTTGCGAAACGGAACTCCTCGCCCACCTCACCGCTGGCCCCTATCCCGCCCGCAACCCTGAGCAAAACCTCGCCGATCTTCGCGCCCAAATTGCCGCCAATGCCAAGGGCGGGCAGGAGTTGCATCGCATGGTCGCCCACTATGGCCAGGCGACGGTACAGGCCTATATGGGCCATGTGCAACGCAATGCGGAAGAGTCGGTGCGGCGGGCGATCGCATCTCTGCAAAACGGCTCCTTCACCTGCCCCCTCGACCACGGCGCACAGATCCAGGTCAAAATCACGATTCACCCCCACAGCCGCAGCGCCACGATCGACTTCAGCGGCACATCTCCCCAAGTGGCGAGCAATTTTAATGCCCCGATCGCGGTCTGTCAGGCGGCGGTGCTCTATGTGTTCCGTTCCCTCGTGGATGATGATATTCCCCTCAATGTGGGCTGTCTAACCCCCCTGACGATCATCGTTCCCCCCGGCTCCCTGCTCAATCCGCGCTATCCGGCGGCGGTGGTGGCGGGAAATGTGGAAACCTCTCAAGCGGTGGTGGATTGCCTCTATGGGGCCTTGGGTCAGTTGGCCGCGTCCCAGGGCACGATGAATAATTTCACCTTCGGGAATGAGCAATATCAATATTACGAGACAATCTGCGGCGGCAGCGGCGCGGGGCCAGGGTTTGCGGGAACCGATGCAGTACAGACCCACATGACGAACTCGCGGTTAACTGATCCGGAGGTGTTGGAATGGCGGTTTCCGGTGCGGTTGGAAGAGTTTGCAATCCGACCCGGCAGTGGTGGCGCGGGGGCCTATCCGGGGGGAAATGGTGTGATTCGACGGCTGCGATTCCTTGAACCGATGACGGCGGGGATTTTGTCGGGGCGGCGGCGGGTGGCTCCCTTTGGCTTGGCGGGGGGCGGCGCGGGCCAAACCGGGCGTAATTGGGTCGAGCGGGCTGATGGAACGATTGAGGAGTTGGGGAGTACGGCGACGGTGGCGATGGGGGTGGGGGATTGTATTGCGATCGCCACGCCCGGCGGCGGCGGCTATGGTTCCGTGTGAACTGAGAACATGTTTAAACAGTATCAAGCAAGGATGCTAACGGTGAAGTTATGCTGCGCCGCCACAAGAGCTAGAACTGTCGAGAGTCTAGTCTGTTCTTTTCGTTGGCTGCTACGATCTAGGCAGAAGATTTAAAAGTTGGAGGAAAAAACATGAGTTTTGTGATTTCAGACGACCTAGTAAGAGCTAGTGGATTTTCAGAGGGCGAGCTATTTTTGGAAATTGTGCTTATGTTGTTCCGGCAAGACAAAAGGTAATGGTAAAGAAGTAGTGAATTGCTTGATTAAGTAGTATTATTGATTGCATTACAATGGTGTATAAAATACCATAATACTCCTTCATGATTGAAGAATTTCTTAGAATATGATAATC
>CAZCWE010000409.1:0-4031 GCA_964502285.1 uncultured Spirulina sp.
GGCGGAGTCAGGATGATATTAGGGCGGGTGGGGTTGTCCCCGGTGGCTGGGGTTTTGTTGTCGGCTCAGGGGGTCTATGCCCAGAGTGAGGCGCGATCTTGTAAACCTATCGCAAGCACAATAGGCTCGCTTTGTTATGCTTGGACAATAAACTTTTCACGCTTAATGAACATTTCTACATCATGGAGTTTGGGATGAACTGGCGTAATTATATTCATGCTGATCCGAATGTTTTGGTCGGTAAACCTGTCGTTAAAGGAACTCGCTTATCGGTGGAATTTATTTTGGGTTTGTTCGCGGCAGGTTGGACAGAACGTGAAATTCTGGAGAGTTATCCAACGCTAAATTCAGAATCGATTCGCGCCATTTTTCTGTTCACTCTGGAATGTTTTGAGGATGATTTTTTGTACACGATCGCGCCCACAATGGAAATGTCTGCATGAAGTTGCTAGCGAATGAAAAATTTCCGCTTCCTAGTGTCAGACTTTTGAGAGATGCGGGGTATGATATGTTAGCGATTGCTGAAGGTTTATCCGGTATTGATGATCGCGCCGTGCTCACTTTAGCAGTATCTGAGGAGCGAGTCATTTTGACCTTTGATCGGGATTATGGTGAGTTAATTTATCGGCGAGGTCTGCCTGTACCCGTGGGAATTTTGTATTTCCGTTATCAGCCAATAACTGCGCTAGAACCGGGGGAGCAATTACTCAATCTACTCTCTGTCGAGGGATTACAATTTACGGGACAGTTTACGATTGTGGGACGAAAGCAGATTCGCCAACGTCCTTTGAAAATGGAGTGAGTAGCACGGAGTTGGTGTCATGTTAAAGCGGGTGGGGTTGTCCCTGGTGGGTGGGGTTTTGTTGGCGGGTCAGGGGGTCTATGCCCAGAGTGAAGCGCAACCCATTGCACAGATCGCCCAGGCGGAAGATTCGTTAGAACGAGAAAATCAACTTGAACAGCAATTCCTTCGACTCTACCGAGCTGGACAATACCAAGACGCGATTGCTATTGGTCAAGAAGTTCTATCCATCAGAGAGCAAGAACTAGGAGCCAACCATCCTCACATCGCCACCAGCCTTAACAATTTGGCAGCACTCTATCAAATAATGGGGAGATACACAGAGGCCGAACCTCTCTTCCAACGCGCTTTGTCTATCAGAGAGAAAGAACTGGGAGCCAACCATCTCCGTACTGCCACCAGCCTCAACAATCTGGCAGCACTGTATGAGTCGATGGGGAGATACACAGAAGCCGAACTTCTCTTTTTGCGCGCCTTGTCCATCCGGGAGCAGGAATTAGGAGTGAATCATCCTAATACTGCTACCAGCCTCAACAATCTAGCTTTATTGTACCGAGCTACTGGACGATACACGGAAGCAGAAACTTACCTTCAACAAGCTCTGGCGATTCGAGAGCAGAAACTTGGAGTCAATCATCCCGATACTGCCCAAAGCCTGAACAATTTGGCAGAGCTATATCGGGAGATGGGAAGATACGCAGAAGCTGAACCTATCCTTCGACGAGCCTTGGTGATTTTTGAACAGGAACTGGGAGTGAATCATTCCAATACTGCTACCAGTCTCAACAATCTAGCTTTATTGTACCGAGCCATTGGAAGATTCACAGAAGTAGAACCTCTTCTCCAAAGAGCTTTAGCAATTGTTACGCAAGACTTAGGAGCCAGCCATCCCTACACTGCCGCTAGTCTCAATAATTTGGCAGATTTGTACAAAGTAATGGGGAGATACGAAGAAGCAGAATCTCTCTACAAACGTACCTTGGCCATTCGGGAGCAGGAACTTGGAGTTAACCATCCCCTAACAGCCCAAAGTCTTGATAACTTGGCAGGTTTGTATCGAATGGGGAGACACGAGGAAGCAGAATCTCTCTACAAACGTGCCTTGGCTATTCGGGAGCAGAAACTTGGAGTCAATCATCCTGATACTGCTCACAGCCTAAACAATCTTGCATTTCTATATCACTTCATGGGGAGATACGAAGAAGCAAAACCTCTCTACCAGCGTACATTTGCAGTTTTTGAGGAGGAACTAGGAGCCAACCATCCTACTACTGCTATAACCCTCAATAACCTTGCAGGATTGTACTGGATAACAGAACCATTAAATCAAGCAGTCAAGCATTTTACTCAGGGTTTGGATATTGAAGAAAGAAACTTAGAAGAACTTTTGGTGATTGGTTCCGAACACCAGAAACAGCAATATTTCCAAACCACCCGATTTTCCACTAATCGCGTCATCAGTCTCAACCTCCAAACCGCCCCAACCAACCCCGAAGCCGGAGAACTCGCGCTCCAGACGATCCTCCGCCGCAAAGGTCGCATCCTGGATGCCGTCAGCAACAACATCCAACTCCTCCGCGATAACCTCACCCCCCAAAACCAACGCCTCCTCGACAATCTCAGCACCAAACGCACCGAACTCGCCGCCGCCCTCTTCAACCCGCCTGCAAACATCACCGACAGCTACCGCGATCGCATCGCCACCCTCAAAGGCGAAGCCGAACAACTCGAAACCCAACTCGCCCGCGCCAGCGACGAATTCCGCATCGAAACCGAACCCATCACCATCGAGAGCATTCAAACCCTGATTCCCACTGATGCCGCCCTGATCGAAATCGTTCATTACCGCCCCTTCGATCCCAAAACCAACGAAGTCTCCGACCCCCACTACGCCGCCTACATCCTCCCCCCCAACGGCGATCCCACCTGGCTCGACCTCGGCCCCGCCGAACCCATCAACACCGCCGCCCAAGCCCTCCGCCGCGAACTCGATAACCCCAACGATCGCCTCGCCGCCAAACGACGGGGCCGCGAACTCGATGCCATGGTGATGGAACCAATCCGGGCAAAACTCGGCAATGCCCAACACCTGCTGATCTCCCCCGATAGCCAACTCAACCTGATCCCCTTCGCCGCCCTCGTCAACGAAAACGACCAATACCTCCTCGAAACCCACCAGATTACCTATCTCACCACCGGCCGCGACCTCAAACGCCTCCAACTGAATCAACAACCCCAATCCCCACCCCTGATCGTCGCTGACCCCGACTATGGCCAATCGAAAGAAGGCACATCCATTGCGAATAATCGCTCTGCCCAACGATCGCAGGATATCGCCAATCTCCAATTTGGCGACCTCCCCGGCACAGCCGCTGAAGCCGCCGCCCTGACCAACATCCTCCCCAATGCCACCGTCCTGACCCGCAACAACGCCACCGAAAACGCCATCAAACAAGCCCAAGCCCCCGAAATCTTACACATCGCCACCCACGGGTTTTTCCTCGCCGATGTGGAACAGGTCGCCGCACCAGATTGGGAGATGCGGGGATTGATCGATGTGCTACCGCGTCCCGGCTCCACGCCGCGCCCCCGTGGCCCCGTGGAAAATCCCCTGCTGCGATCGGGGTTGGCGTTGGCCGGGTTTAACCCCCGTCAGAGTGGGGCAGAAGATGGCGCATTGACGGCCTTAGAAGTGGCCAGCTTGAACCTGCGGGGAACCCAGTTAGTAATTTTGTCCGCCTGCGAGACCGGCGTGGGCGAAGTCGCCAATGGGGAAGGGGTCTATGGGTTGCGGCGATCGCTCACCATTGCCGGTTCCGAAAGTCAGGTGATTAGCCTCTGGAAAGTGGCAGATGAGGAAACCAAAGAGTTAATGGTGGATTATTATCAACGCTTGCAGCAGGGAGGCGGTCGCAGTGATGCCCTGCGACAGGTGCAGCTAGAGATGGCGCAGGGTGTGAGCAATGCCCACCCCTACTATTGGGCAGCATTTATTCCATCAGGGGATTGGCGACCTATGTCACAATGAAGCAGGAAGATAGGCAGTCTGTTTTGCTCCGGAGTTTTAAGATGCAATTAAAAGACCTCACTGTAGAAGAATTTCGTGAACTCTTTCAAGAGATAATTCGTGAAACGGTAACAGATGTGCTTCAAGAAGTCTTGACTGAATCCGAAGTTAATGGCGCGATCAAGCCAGAATTCAAAGCCAGCTTAATTCGTCAGCGAGAAC
>CAZCWE010000410.1:0-4004 GCA_964502285.1 uncultured Spirulina sp.
CACAATCCGCCAAGAACTCAAGTTCTTGGCTCATAGCGAAAGTAGGCTAAAGCCCACTCAATCTAGCGAATTTCCGAACCCACTTGAGTGGGTTTTCGTGATGAGCCTGGGGTTTGAACCCCAGGCGGGGCTATGCGTGACAATAACTTAACCCAAATCCGCAGCCCTAGGGCTGCTTATTCAGTTACAGGACGCAGCAAGACAAATTTCGCAAATACTATCACTCATAATGTGTCCACATCCTCAAAACCTTCACAATCCGCTCCTGCTCATTGATTTCGTACACCAAACGATGCTGCTGATTGATCCGACGAGAATAATAGCCAGCCAAATTTCCCACCCATTTCTCATAAGGCGGCTGATGGATTTTGTACCAAAATATTGAGCAGCTTCTGCGCCTTCCGCTTCAGACCTGCCGCCGCGAGCTTCTTCGCATCCTTTGCTGCCTGCTTGGTCAAAATAACCCGCCAAGTTACCAGTCTAAATTCTCAAGCTCAATACAGTCTTCAAGGGGGGTCTTTGCTTCAGCTTGAATCGATTCAACCAAGCCCGGAATACTGCCGAGATAGAGCGATTCTTGCATCGCATCCCAATCAGCTTTAGAAATTAACACCGCCTCATGGGTTGAGCCTGTGATGAGGACCGGGCGGTGGTGTTGTGATACCTCATTAACCAACTGGTTGAGATTATCTTGAGCTTTACGAATGGGTAATGAATTCATTTTGTATTTTGCTCATCCAATTCTAGAATAGCCCGATCGCGCCCCTCGGCAACCCCGCCACTACCAAACCAAAAAGCAGACAGTGCCAAATCTGGCGCGATCGCGCCATCCGCTCAAACCTCCATCAAACTCTCATTAATTTAACTAGAAATTGCATGATGTCAAAGTCTCACAATCCGCCAAGAACTCAAGTTCTTGGCTCATAGCGAAAGTAGGCTAAAGCCCACTCAATCTAGCGAATTTCCGAACCCACTTGAGTGGGTTTTCGTGGTGAGCCTGGGGTTTGAACCCCAGGCGGAGGCTTGCGTGAGAGCAACCCAAAACCAAACCGCCCCAAACCCGCCGCGACCAACCCATGAGTTTAAACCTCCACAAATCTCATCAACTAATTTAAATCATCAAACAGCGCATCCAAATCTCGATACGCACTCACCACCCGCAAAATCTCTACACCTTCACGCACAACCTGATACAAAATGATGTAACCATCCAATGGCAAACCCCGCAAACCAGACAACAACTCAGCGTAACTGCGCCCCATTTTCGGGAACTGCCTCAAATACTCACACTTTTGCTCAAACTGCTCAATAAAACGGTCTCCAGCATCCACGCTCCGAGCCGCAAAATAGTCAAAAATCTCATCCAAATCCTGACTTGCAGAAGGCGCAATGATGCACTGTCTCATCACTGGTTTTTGAGTTGCCGTGACTTTGCTTTGAGTCGCTCAATCACCAAGCTACTCTCAATCCCCTCTCCACGCGCCAACTCTCCCTGAGCAACCTTCACCTGCTCTCGCGTCTGAGCCAGCCAAGCCTCATAGCCCTGGTCACGCTTGTCGAGCAGCCGCAAGGCTTCCGCGATCACCTCCGCAGCACTGCCATATTTGCCACTAGAAAGCTTGCTCTGGATAAACTCTTCCTGATCTGGCGTTAAAACAACCGTCATGCTCACCTCGACATATCTAAGACTTGTTCAGAATTGTAGCAACCCCGCCACTACCAAACCCAAAAGCAACCCGCCCCAAACGCGCCGCGATCGCGCCATCTGCTCCAACCTCTATCAAGCTCTCATTAATTTAACTAGAAATTGCATGATGCCAAAGTCCCACAATCCGCCAAGAACTCAAGTTCTTGGCTCATAGCGAAAGTAGGCTAAAGCCCACTCAATCTAGCGAATTTCCGAACCCACTTGAGTGGGTTTTCGTGATGAGCCTGGGGTTTGAACCCCAGGCGGGGCTCCATCACCTCAAAATTGGGTGCAACATCGAAAAAATGAGTGTTCATGGTGGGGGATGAACACTCATTTGCGGGAAAAATTGTGATTTTTGGGAAGGGGGTTAAGCCTTCACTTCTTCGAGGATCAGTTTGGCCCGCTTGATGTTGTCGGGAATCTCAATGGGATAGTTGCCGGTGAAACAAGCCGAGCAGAAATGATTCGGATCATCGCCGGTCATCGAGAGCATCCCGTCCCAACTGAGATAGGCCAAGCTGTCTACGCCGATATGGGCGGCGATTTCCTCGACGGATTTCGTTGCGGCGATCAGTTGGTCTTGGGTGTCGGTATCCAAGCCGTAGAAGCAGGGATGGGTGACAGGGGGGGAGGAAATTTTCATGTGGACTTCGATCGCGCCCGCATCGCGCAGCGCTTTCACCAGTTTGCGGCTGGTGGTTCCCCGCACGATGGAGTCATCGATGATGATCACCCGTTTACCGACGAGGACATCCTTCAGGGGGTTGAGTTTCATCCGAATCCCGGCTTCGCGCATCACTTGAGTGGGTTGGATGAAGGTGCGGCCCACGTAGCGGTTTTTGATCAGACCTTCGGCGTAGGGGATTTTGGAGGTTTCGGCATAGCCGATCGCAGCGGGAACACCGGAGTCGGGGACAGCGATCACGAAGTCGGCCTCGGTGTGGGTTTCGCGGGCGAGTTGTTGGCCGAGGCGTTTGCGATAGCTGTAGATGGTTTCGTCGTGAACGAGGCTATCGGGGCGGGAGAAATAGATCATCTCGAAGACGCAGAGTTTGCGCTCCGGTTTTGCCGCCCAATGGAACGAGGCGAGGCCTTCGTCGTTGATCCACACCAGTTCGCCGGGCTCCACATCGCGCAGGTATTCCGCGCCGATGATGTCGAGGCCGCAGGTTTCCGAGGCGAGGACATAGCGGTTGGGGCTGCCGGGGAGAATGCCGATCACGAGGGGGCGGATGCCGTTGGGGTCGCGCACGCCCATGAAGCCGTGGGGTGTGCCGATCACGAGGCTGTAGGCTCCTTGGCAGAGTTTGAAGGCGCTGATGGCGGCATCGAGCCAAGTTTTGCCTTGGTTGACTTCGTCGGCGATCGCCAACGCGATCATTTCTGAATCCGTGGTGGTGATGAATTCGCAACTGCGGCGGGTCAGTTCGGCGCGGAGTTCGGCGGTGTTGACGAGGTTGCCATTGTGGGCGAGGGCGAGATCCCCCAGGCGTGTTTCCACAACGGCGGGTTGGGCGTTGACCACAAGGCTCGATCCCGTGGTGGAGTAGCGGGTGTGGCCAATGGCAAGATCGCCTTTGAGACCGTCGAGGATGTCTTCGTTAAAGACTTGCGACACCAGGCCCATGTGTTTGTAACAGGTGCTGTTTTCCCCGTCAAAGGCGGCGATTCCCGCTGACTCTTGGCCGCGATGTTGCAGAGCATACAGCCCGAAATAGGCGAGTTTGGCCGCCGCTTCACCGGGAACATAAACACCAAACACCCCGCAGGCTTCTTCCATCTTGTCGGGGTGTTCGGGGGAACGGATGAGGGACTGTTGCTCATCAATCGCATCGGAGGGGTGGGGAAACATGATGGTGGTGTTGCTCCTTGAATGTGCCAAAAAACCGAGAGTTGTAGCGGGCGGGGTGGGGTACATCCCAGTTATGCCATCCCTCACCCAACCCTCTCCTGCGGGAGAAGGGCTGGGGATGAGGGCACGAAAGGATAATCAGTCTGAATCTGCATAAGTTGGGATGCACCCAGCGGGGCGAGAATGCTCAAAAACGATCGCAGACCGTCACTGTTGAGGCAAACAATATGCTGATTGTAACCTTAACAGGTCTTAATCTTCCCTTAAGAGTGGGTGACAAAACAATGGCGAATTTACCGAGTTTGGCGGTTTTAGGGGGCTGGCGTGGGGAAGTGAGATTGGATCGCGTTGAGCCAGCGATCGCGCAAGCGTTGCACCGGAATCGCCAAAGCATAGGTGTTATCGGGGGTGAAAATCTGCAAGGTGGCGAGGGTGACGAGGCCAATCATGCTCCAGTTTTGG
>CAZCWE010000411.1:0-3950 GCA_964502285.1 uncultured Spirulina sp.
ACTCATGCCGAAAATGAAGGTCTAATCGCATCATGATCAATAAACAGGGTCTATTTCTATCACGTCAATCTCACAAAAATCATCTTTCACTACTTCTTTATCACTACCCGGCGAAGAATAGTGGTAGAAATCGTGTTTGTGTTGATAACCCATCACATGTGCATCCAGCGGACGTGCTGGTGGCGCGTGCCGCTGATGCTCGGCGATAGGTGTTGCGACTAGGGCCAGGCTTATTCGTGGGGTGAGAAGAAGAGAACGGGAAACCAACTATTGCGCAGGATTTCGTTGGCAAAGTTGGGGATAGTCCAATCAATCAACGCCCCTCGACTGACATAGGCCGTTGCGATCGCACTGATGTCAAACTCCAACGCCACATCATTCAACTCATACATCGGGTCGCCGGAACGCACCACCGTTTCCACCTGCAAGCCGTAGGTCTCTAGATCCGCCTGAACAGTGGCTAGTTTTTCCCGGGCCATTTGTTCCTCAGCTTCATAGCGAAACTCCCGACGGCCGCCGCTTTCTGTGATCACCCACACCAACAAACAGGCTTGCAAACGATGCTGCTCGTTCTGCTGGAGGATGGTTTTAAGTTCCTGAATCAGATAGTCTGCCGCTTCGCTGCCGTTGTAGGGAATTAAAAGATAGCGCCAGAGGTGTTGACAGCGGAGGCCTAACTCTTCGCGGGTATAGGTGGAAATCAGTTGTGGGCGCAGGATCATCAGGGGTTGGGCGGTGCTTCGGGTTAACCCCACGGTGGTACTGCCAAAAATGGTTTCTTGGGCCAAGCTCCGGGTCGGGGTTCCCAGCAAAATCACTTGGCTTTGATACTCTGCTACCAATTTAGGAATGGTTTCGGTGGGTTTGCCGGATAGCACTTCCACATGCACCTCCGTGCCTTCGGGATGGTGCATTGTTGCCGCCACCAGTCGGGAGCGGGCCCGGTCGATTTTTTCTTGATCCACCCGTGGCACGCCCCATTCTTCCCACAGGGGCACGCTGTGGACGAACACAATCTGTCGGCAACCGCTCGCGGCTAACTCAGGCACAAAATGGACGAGACGATGTAAACCGTCTGAAAAGTCGGTGCAAACTAGGCAACGTTCAAACATAGGCAGGAGCGGGTGAGGGGTCAGCTTCCTTCCATTATCCTATGCTTGTTGGATTTCGCTGTGGCTTGTTTAACAAATGGTTGGGACGGGGAGCGATCGCACTGGCCTAGGCCGGTCGTTTGTGTCGCCATTGCGTTGCTGCTGGTGTGAGGAGGAAGGCGCAGCAGTGATTCAGCAGGAGATAAATCTAAACCTGATTTTAAATGGATGATTGCCATGCACTGGAGTTATCGCCCGATTGAGGTGACGGCTGGAGGGAGCGCCCCGCGTCCCTAGCATTTTCCGGTGTGGACAGTGCAAGAGAACTGAGGTCGGCCTCGCCGCTCATGGGGATCTTGTCAGCTAGGCTCCAATCCCCCATTCGTGCCGTAGAAACTCTTTGTACATGTTTTCGCGTACCAACATTTGGCGATACATGTTGACCAAGAATTCTTGGGCCTGTTCACGACTCATTTGATTAACCTGAGTCTCGAACGTGCGGATGTTGAATTGTTGCTCCAAGGATAGATCGATGGGCTTGGACATGGTGACCTCCAAACGACGTTAAAGACGTTGAACTAACATTTCAACCCACAGAGCAGGTTGGTGATGTTATTACGAAATATAACAAGAACTTGACAAAAATGCCAGTCAATATTGATACCGTTTCGTAACTTTCTCCAGGCTGACCCTGGCCGCAAGGGCGAGGGAAAGCGGGAATAGGCACGTTTTAACGAATTTTGCAAGGCAGAACCGCTCAAATTGAACACAACGATCGCAGGCGGTGACGCGGCCGACTCGCCAGCGGCTGAGATCGTGTCGGAACCGCGAATATTGCCTATTTTGACGAATTTCAGCGTGGAGGAAACTCACCCTTCCTGTGACGTTTTACGAGAAGATGGCAGAAGACTTGACGAATTGTGTAAACATTCTGTAATAATTAATCGTGGAGCCAACAAAAAAAAGTAGATTGTATCTGGCCTGTCAGTTATGCAGGAGTTTACAGGTCATTCCCTGCCCGGAGTAAACAGTGTTACGCAGTCTAGCGATTGTGTGACGGAGCGCTCTTAAGTGTGTTGTCGGCAGTTTAAACAAGTATTGTTTTGGTCAAAAATTTGCGATCGCATCATCATGGGCTGGGAGCACAATATCACTTCAATCCATTTACATCCCATGCTCCCCGTGCAAAGCGGTGTCACGGTTTAACCCAAGTCCAAAGCCCGTGACTTGGGGGTTTTGTTCGTTTTGTTTATTCATATCCGGAGATAATAACTCATGTCTATTCGTCTTTATGTTGGCAATTTGCCGAAGGAATCCGTGGATCGCCAAGCGTTGCACGCCATTTTTGAAGAGTTTGGGGAAGACGTTTCCACCAAGGTGATTAAAGATCGCAAGACGGGGAAATGCCGTGGCTTTGCCTTTGTCACCGTCCCGACGGATGAAATGGCAGACCAAGTGATCGAAAAGCACAATGGGCAAGCCTTTATGGAAAGCACGCTCAAAATTGAGAAAGCCCTGCCCCGTGAAAAAGCGAAAGAAGAGGGCAGCGCCAGCAGCACCCCAACCCCTAGCCCGAAGCGCGCCCCGGCCGCGAAAAAGCGCACCACAACCTCTAGCTCTAGCGGTGGCTCTGTGCAGCCTGACCCTCGCTGGGCGGATGATCTGGCGAAACTGAAAGAAATGCTGTCCGCACAAACCAGTAGTTCTTGAGCGATTGGCGTTGAGCATCGCTGTTGAGCATTGCCAATGAATCAGGGCAGGGGACGCGGGTTCCTTGCCCTGGTTTTGTGATCGATGGGGGGAGGGGCGCGATCGCGCCCCTCCCCAAGGTATTGATCCCGGTTTCGTGGGATTATGGGAACGGTTTTTGATGCGACTAATTCAGGAGTAATGGTATGACGACCGATCCCGTTCAAGTGATGAAACAGGAGGTGGGCAAAGCGGCCGCCGCACGGGTTCAATCCAATTCAATTGTGGGGTTAGGCACGGGTTCAACCACCGCGTTTGCGATTCAATCCTTGGGCGATCGCCTTGCCAGTGGTGAACTGAGCAATATTGTCGGCATTCCCACTTCGTTTCAGGCTGAAGTGCTGGCGAAACAATACGGCATCCCCCTCACCAGTTTGGATGCCGTGGACAAAATTGACGTGGCGATCGACGGGGCGGACGAAGTTGATCCCCAGAAGAATTTAATCAAAGGGGGCGGTGCTGCCCACACCCGCGAAAAAATCGTTGATACCTTGGCGGATCTGTTCATCGTGGTGGTTGACCAAGGTAAGTTGGTGGATCGGTTAGGGTCTACATTTTTGCTGCCGGTGGAAGTGATTCCGATGGCGATGACCCCGGTGATGCGAGCGATCGCAGCCTTGGGCGGCAAGCCTGAACTGCGCATGGGCGTGAAAAAAGCGGGCCCCGTGGTCACCGATGAAGGCAACCTCGTCATTGATGTGAAATTTGACGAAATCAACGATCCCGCTGGTTTAGAAAAAACCCTGAATAATATTCCCGGCGTTTTAGAAAACGGCTTGTTCGTCAATTGCACTGACTTGGTGCTCGTGGGCGAAGTGAAGGACGGCCAAGCCACTGTGCGGGAGTTCTAAACGCTTCAGCCGGTTACGAGGGGAGCGTGGGGGATAGCCGAACAGCCCCGACCTTGAGGTCGGGGCTGTTCGTTTCGACCCGTTAACAGGAGTTCGGCGGAAGTGAGCTTAGCGGCGTTGGAGGACGGGGGCGTGGAAGATGGCTTCGGAGTCGAGGACAATGCTGCTGGTTTCGCGGAGATAGCCGGTGATGTAGGGTTCGAGTTCCGGGGGAAAGAGACCGTCGGGGGATTGGAGGAGAGTGGGGTCGTAGGGGGTG
>CAZCWE010000412.1:0-1139 GCA_964502285.1 uncultured Spirulina sp.
GGGTCGGGGCTATGGTGCTCGCTTTCACCATTGGGCGAGCCAAGCAAATCCGCAGCCCTATAACAGTTGGGGGAACGGGGCGGCGATGCGGATTAGTCCGGTGGGCTATGCCTACGATGACCTTGAAACGGTGTTAACGAAAGCGGCAGAATTTACGGCGGTGACCCACAATCATCCAGAGGGAATTAAGGGCGGTCAGGCAACAGCAGCGGCGATTTTTTTGGGGCGCATGGGTCAGTCTAAATCAGAGATTAAGACCTATATTGAAACGCGATTTGGGTATGATTTAAGCCGCTCCGTGGATGACATTCGCCCGACGTATCAGTTTACAGAATCCTCCCAAGAGACTGTGCCCCAAGCGATTCGGGCTTGGTTTGATGCTACGGATTTTGAAGATGCACTGCGGACGGCGGTGTCGTTGGGGGGCGATACGGATACATTAACCTGCATTACGGGGGGAATTGCCCAGGCGTTTTATGGCGGTGTGCCGGAGGCGATCGCAACGCCGGTGTATTCCTATTTGGACGATCGCTTGGCAACGATTACCCGTGAGTTCATGGCGCAGTATGGCTGAGGCTTAGGTATCAAGGCGCATGGCGGTATCAATGCGGTCTTGGGAGAGGAAGGCGCGATCGCTCGGCAACGGGGCCACGGGTTCTGTGAGGGTAAAGTCTCCGGCGGTGATCCATTGTTTGAGTTCTTCGGCTACCTGTTGCGATCGGTATAAACTCGCCAGGGGAGCGGTGCGCACGGTGCGGCCTTCGATGGTGATTCGGCCGCTTTTTAACTGCGCATAGGAGACTAAACCAAAGGTGGGCCGCACCCGGCGCGGAATCGAAAAATCCATCACCGGCGCAACGATCGCATCATCCTGCACCGCACACCGCGCCACCACCTCCTCGTTTAACACCGGCATCGGCACACCCACCCCCAACATAATCGACGGGCCATAATGCTTGAAATAGCAGCCTCGCACCCAGTCCGGTGACATCTGTTTCGCATCGCCGATCAAGGCCACCGTGGCCGCCGGGCCGATGGGGGTGCGGTTTTCGAGGCGTTTTTGTAAGGGAAAATGTTGCGTCCCTTCCCAGGCCACATAGCCCACCCCGCCGCCGAGGAAAATTTTCGTACCAATCCCC
>CAZCWE010000412.1:1149-3949 GCA_964502285.1 uncultured Spirulina sp.
GAGATAGGTGTAAAGGGGGCGATCGCTGCCATTCACCCCCACAATAAAGTTTTGGTACAAATTGCGCGGATTGAACAGGTAAAACTGATTAATATTTTCGGCTCGAATCGGCGTTTCCAACGACGCACGGGGATAACAGTCCGTCACATGCCCCGTGGCGCGGAGGGACACCGTTTTCCCCGCGATCAGTGCCTCAATCACATGGCCGCCGCCCCGCTCTTGGGCTTCTCCTTCAGGGGGGCTTTCCTGGGGCATCGTCGCCCCCAAATACAAATCCACCGCCCCCAGTCCCGCATACACCGGCACATCATCCAGCCAACAGTGACGAATCTTAATCGGCGGATCGGTATGGCCAATGTTGAGCATCGCCCCGGTGGACTCCATCGGCTCAAACGTGCCGGTGGTAATCACATCCACCGTGGCAGCGATGTCAGTGATGGATTCGGTGAGTGCCCGTTGTTTGATTTCGGTCACCGTGAGAGCGATCGCCGTTTTTTGCGCAATCTTGGCATTGATTTCGGTAATCGTCCGTTGCACACCCATCCTCGTTTTGTTCCTCTGCCTTACAATACCCGTGGTTTGTAGAAGTATACCCGCTCAAAACTATCAACATTGCTGTTGCGTGCTAACCGTTGGGCGCGTCGAAAGAAGTTAACAGTCTCGTCTTTAACCCAGCCATATTGAATCGCTAATAATTCTAGTGCGATCGGTTCAATGCTTTGATCGCGCACTAATTGATCTACTTGTTCATCACTGAGTAACCCAGAGAATTGTAAATATTCAGTCAAGTTGTAGGATCGCTTTTGCTTGAGCCACTGCGGTAATTCTACTAAGAAAAAACGAACCGTTTGGGCGTTGACCCAACCCTGTTGAATGATAAGCTCCCCGAAGCGTTGGCTTGGTGCTTGTCCTTGCTGTTCGAGAAGCAATTCTACCTGTTCCATGGAGAGTAAGCCTGCTTCATGGAGGAGTAACCCTAAGGGTTTCTTATAGCGATAGCGGTTGAATCTCTGCTTAGTCGCCAGCCAAAACATAGGCAAAATATCGAAGAGATAGCGCTTCCAAAGCCGCCGGGGTTCTGCTAACAGACGATAAACCCACTCCAGGCCCCAACGACTGATATAGCGAGGTGCGCGACGGGTCACACCGGCTTCAAAATCAATGGTTGCGCCAATGGCCAAAAAGATTTTAATTTGAGGCAGCCGATGGCGATATTTATAAATCCACTTTTCCTGTTTGGGTGCGCCGACCCCAACGGCAAGCACATTAGCATCCGTTGCTTTAATGATGTCGAGAATGTTTTCGCATTCGTCAAGATTACGTTCAAAACCAAAGGATGGAGAATGGACACCCACCACTAACTCGCGTCCGACACGCTGATTAATCCGTTCTTGGGCCATTTCGGCGACTCCTTCACGGGAGCCTAAGAGAAAAACGCGAATCTCTGGATCGTCTTTGTAATGTTCGTAGAATGCGGGAAAAAAGTCTGAACCGGAAATTTTTTCCTGAATGCGTTTGCCTAGCAGTAACGCGATCCACATGAGAATTTGACTGTCACAAATGACATAGTCAGCGGTTTGATAGACGTGAAAAAATTCAGGATCATGCTGAAGCTTGACAAGATGATCTACGTTGGGGGTGATCACAAACCCTCCCTGTTTGATCTGCCGCAGCAAGGTTTTTAAGGAAATATTATCAATCGAGATATTGAGAACATCAAATTTTGTCATGAGGCAGCCTAGGACGATACCAAGAAATCCGGAAACAGTCGGAATCTTGGCCAATGAGGGTGATAAACATGATTGTTATTCTAGTACCGAAGGGCGGGGGGGAAAATCCGGAGGTAATGAAGACGGTGTCCAAATGTTGAGAATATCTTTCAAAACGATTTCTGTAAACCAAATCTGACCGACGATGGTGAGGGGAAGGGAGAGAAAAAGACCGGGAATGCCAAAGGCGATCGCAAAAAAGAGTTGGGCGAGGAGGGTGATGGCGGGGAGTTTGAGGGCGGGACGGGTGAGGCGGTGATGGGTGAGGAAGTTGCTTTCGAGTTGTTGGATGGTGATGTAGAGCAGGAGGACAATCAGGGATTTCCAGGGTTGATCGAGGAGGGCGATCGCCATGGGAGGGATGGCACTGAGTCCCGCACCGAGGGTCGGGATTAGGGTGAACAGACCCGCGATCAGGGCTTGGGAGAGGGCGAGGGGGATGCGCAGCAACAGCAGACCGATGAAGGTGAGGAGGGTGACGGTGAGCATGTTGACGATGATGCCTTCAAACCAGCGTTGTAGGGCGCGATCGCAGGTTGTCAAAATTTCATCCACCCGCGAGCGATAGAAGGCCGGAAACATCCTCAGCACACCCTGACGATAGGGGCGCGGGTCTACCAATAGCATTAAGGTTAAGGCGGTCAACAGCAACAGATTCAGCATGGCCCCCAAGGTGGTGGAAAAAATATTCCACCCTTCGCCCAGGAGATTGTTACCCAGTTCCGGCAGTTGTGCGCCCATATCCTGCCAATCGGGCAATAGTGCCCAGACGCGGGGACTGAAGCGATCCTCAAACTGAGCAATCCACGGGCCGAGGCGATCAATGCCCTCCATCACTTCCTGGGGCAGTTGATTAATTTGAGCCACCACAGGCGGCACAAGGAGACCGAAAAAGCCCGTGATTAACAGCAGGGAGAGGGCGATCGTGGCCATCACGGCCCGACCGCGTCCGAGGGATCGAAAATTTCGCTGCAAACCCCGCACCACTCCCGATAGGGCGTTGGCTAGGATAATCGCGCCCAAGACAACCA
>CAZCWE010000413.1:0-3945 GCA_964502285.1 uncultured Spirulina sp.
TTGGGTGAAGGTCAAGAATTGCGATCGCCACCCCCGCAGTTGCGCCCAGAGTTGCTGCCGGCCTCGGTAAAACAACAACCGCTGCACCACAAATGCAAGGGTGTAGCCAAACCCCACAAGGCGCATGGTTTCCGCTAATAGGGGCAGGGTGTGTAATTCGTGGTGAACCCGAATCGAGGTATCGAGGGCAATAAACGCCGCCACTGCGATCGCGGCTGTCCAAGCGATCGCCGACCACCGCACCCCCGACGGTGCGATCGCAGCCTGTCGCGTTGCCAACGCCCCGACCCCTGCCCGCGCTTTTCGGGCAATGCCTTGCATGCGCACATAGGCATAGAGGAGATAGGGCGAGGTGTTGCCCTGGAGCGAGAGCATTTTGTCGTAGTTGAAAATATAGTTACTGGTGCGGTTTTGGCTGAGGTCGGCGTATTTGACGGCACTGATGCCCACGGTTTTCGCCACATTTTGTTTAAAGGCTTCGGTTTCGGTGCGCCCTTCGGCGGTGAGACGCTGCTCCAAATCGGCATAGGTGCGCCGCACGGCTTCATCTAAGAGATCCCGCAGGCGCACCGTTTCCCCGGAGCGGGTTTTTAACTTCTTGCCATCTTCGCCTTGCACTAAACCAAAGGGGACATGGACGATGTCAATGTGCTCCGGCAGCATCCCGGCTTTGCGGGCCACTTGGAAGACTTGGGTGAAGTGATTGGCTTGGCCCGCATCGGTGACGTAGATGATGCGATCGCCCTCATCCTTGCGAATCCGGTATTGCAACGCGGCTAGATCTGTCGTCGCATAGTTAAACCCACCATCGGACTTTTGCACAATCAAGGGTAGGGGGTTGCCGTCTTTATTGGTGAAGCCCTCAAGAAACACACATTTTGCCCCCTGATCCGCTTCGAGAATGCCCGCCGCCTCTAAGGTGGTGATCACATCGGGTAAGAGAGGGTTGTAAAAAGACTCGCCCCGTTCCGTCAGTTGGACATCGAGCAAATCATAGATCACCTGAAATTCCCGCCGGGACTGCTCACAGAGCAATTGCCAGGCCCGCCGCGCCTCCTCGTCTCCCGCTTGCAACTTCACCACCGCGTCCCGTGAAGCTTGCTGAAACTTGGCATCCGCATCAAAACGTTGCTTGGCTTTTTTATACAGTGCCACCAAATCCCCTAACTCCAGGGCATCGGCGGTGGTCAGCGCGTCGGGATAGGCTTCTTTTAAATAGGTGATCAACATCCCAAATTGCGTCCCCCAATCCCCCACATGGTTGAGGCGCACCACATCATGCCCGCGAAACTCCAAAATCCGCGCAATGGAATCCCCGATAATCGTCGATCGCAAATGGCCGACGTGCATCTCTTTGGCAATGTTGGGGCTGGAAAAATCAACGATCGCCCGCTGCGGTGTTTTCGTCGGCTCCACCCCCAAACGTGGGTCGCCGTAGCGTTGCGTCAGTTGCGCCGCGATGACTTGGGGTTGGATGCGGAGGTTAATGAAGCCCGGCCCGGCAATGTCGGGCGGTTCGCAGAGGTGATCGAGTTGCACCTGATCGAGGAGGGCTTGGGCAATGTCGCGGGGTTTGCGTTTTAAGGGCTTGGCGAGGGGTAACGCCGCGTTGCATTGATAATCGCCAAATTTCGGATTACTCGCCGGCACGACGAGGGGCGTGGGCGGTTCGACTTCATCGCCAAAGGCTTGGCGAAAGGCCTGTAAAAATTGGGTGTTGAGTTGGTCTTGAATCGAGGTCATGATGGGCTACGACAAGGGCAGGGTACGAAGCACTCTCAAAAGTTGCACTATGGAGATCGTATCCTATCACCCTAACGTTGCCCGCTTTTGAGGGGCGTTGACCTAGCGCGTGGGCCCTAATTCTTTCCACAGTGCCAAACCCCAGGCCAAAATCACGATCAGCAAAACAGTGATTTCAAGAAGTTGCAACAAAAACGATCGCGATCGCCATGCTTGCCAGATATTTTGCCGCCAGGCTTGCCGCCAGTGGGTAATGTGCCCCCACCACAACGCCGGGCTATCTTTGGGACGATAGGCGCGTCGCCAGACCGACACCAACAGCGGCACACCCCCCACCTTTGCCGTCATCAAAAGATGGAAGGCGATCGCCCCCAACATGACCACCCAGGACAGCAGATGCATTGTGTACCAAAAATGCTCTAGCTCCCCTTGGGGTAACCATTTCTCGCTCATCATCTTGCCGGAAAACACCCCAAACCCCAGCGCCACCAAAATAAACGTATTGGCCAACCGATGCAGGGAATACCACGCAATGGGCGCGGGAATTTGCCCCACCTTTGCCAAAAAATCCGGCTGCACCAGCCGTTGAGACCCCCGATGCACCGCATAGATCAGCAGCACCGGCAATAACAGCAGCGACCACAGCCCAAACGTGCCGTGAATCCCTTCGATCTCACGCCAGCGGGGCCAGCCAAGACTTCCCCAGCGGCGATCGTAGACCTCATAGGTCCAGTAGGCGGTGACCATCGCGCCGAGGGTTGCCAGGCCGGTGCAGGCATGGATAATCCGCAGGAGTAGGGGCTGATAGAGCCGGGGAGGTTTTGCAGGCATCACGATCACGAGGATGAATGTCTCGTATTGTGGCAAATTTCGAGACTGTCATACCATCAGAGAATTTGCGGATCTACTTGCACCCCAGTAGTGGATGAGCCACCGCCCTACTGTCGCGTCAGAGGGATCTATTCGGATGTCATTAATCTGGTGCGTTACGCTTCGCTAACAGCACCCTACAGTCACTGAGGGTGACAGTCACCCCTAAACGTTAGGGTTTGAGGATCGCGCCAAAATCAGCGAGGACGCGGGCATGGTTGCGAATCAGGCCGAGGAGGTTGAGGCGGTTGTTTTTAACCTCTGGATCGTCGGCCATAACCAAAACGCTGTCATCACCGTCGAAGAAGCGGGTGACATGGGGGGAGATGGCGGCGAGGCCGTCCACGAGGCGTTGATAGTCGCGTTCGGCGATCGCTTGTTGGGTTTGGGGGAGTAATTTACAGAGGGTTTGGAAAAGTTCTCGTTCTGATGCTTGTTCAAAGAGTTGGGATTGGATGACCTCGTAGGGGCTGAGTTCGTCCGTGGGGAGTGACCCTTTGGCGGCGAGGCGGGTGGAGCGGTTGACGGTTTCGTAGAGGAGTTCGAGGGTTTGATTGGTGCGCAGGGCCTGGAGGAAGAGGGCGCGATCGCGCAGGTCGCACACCTGTTGCAATGCTCGGATCTCATAGTCGCGATCGTCTTCGCCAAGCACCGCATTGACGAGATCGTAATCAATCCCAAGCTCATCTTGGAGCAGCGTCCGCGCCCGTTGAATGAAAAAGCTCTGGAGATTAGCAAGGGGTGACTCGTATTCTGGGTGAGCACTGACAAACGCGGCGGCAAACTGTTCGAGGAGATCGAGGAGATTAATGTCTAGATTCGCGGCCCAAATCACGTTAATCACCGCATTGGCCGCCCGCCGCAGGGCAAAGGGATCGGATGATCCGGTGGGAATCATCCCCAAGCCAAAAATACTCACCAAGGAATCGAGGCGATCGGCAATCCCCACCACTTGACCCGCTAAGGTTTGGGGCAGATCATCATCGGCCCCGCGAGGCAAATAATGCTCAAAAATGGCTTGAGCCACCTCGTCAGATTCGCCACTGATGCGGGCGTATTTTTCCCCCATAATGCCCTGAAGTTCGGGGAATTCGTAGACCATCTGGGAGACTAAATCGGCTTTGCAGAGGAGGGCGGCCCGTTCGATGGTGGTGGCTAACTCCGAGGGTAGATTGAGTTGCTGGCTGATTTCGGCGGTGAGGTCGAGGATGCGATCGACTTTCACCTGCATGGAGCCGAGATCCGCTTGGAAGGTGATGGTTTCCAGTTGGGGGAGGTTGGCTTCGAGGGGTTCATCACAGTCGGCATCGTAGAAGAATTTACCGTCCGCGA